>NZ_JAUBTT010000054.1:0-60863 GCF_036705125.1 Microcoleus sp. B7-D4 | reverse complement strand
GACGCAGATCCAAGGACGCATACCTAAGCGGTAGGACAATTCCCATTCACGACCCATGTAGCAAAATACACCGATCAGGAAGTGGAAAATTACCAATTGGTAAGGGCCGCCGTTGTACAACCACTCATCGAGGGAAGCTGCTTCCCAGATTGGGTAGAAGTGAAGACCGATCGCGTTGGATGAGGGAACAACAGCACCTGTGATGATGTTGTTACCGTACATCAAGGAACCTGCTACTGGTTCGCGGATGCCGTCGATGTCCACTGGAGGAGCAGCGATGAAGGCGATGATGTAGCAAATGGTGGCGCTGAGCAAGGTAGGAATCATCAAGACTCCGAACCAACCGATGTAAATCCGGTTGTCGGTTGATGTGACCCACTCACAAAAGCGTTCCCAGACGTTGGCGCTTTCGCGCTGCTGTAAGGTTGTTGTCATTTGTTTATGATTGCTTTATTTGGTTTTCAATGTTCGTGACGGCTTTGTGTTCCGCCATGTAAATAAACATAAAGCTTTTATTTCAGTTTGTAAAGGCCTTCTAAGCACAGATTTTCTTATAGTTAACATAAATTATGCTTATTCAAAGCCATAAGGCTTGCTGTATAAGGAGTTGAAAAGCTGAGTGCGGAATTTGTGGACGATCGCCCACGAAAGAAGAATACTCATAATCTACCTGGGCAACGAGATTCCGGGCTTGCGTCAGTGTTAAGATAGATGAAGGGTTGCGATCGCCAACCGCAAAACTCGCAATGCACAGATATATGTTACTGCGTAAGTCCGATCGATAATTATCCCAAGGAATGTCTCGCACCGTCACCTACAGCCCTGCTTATACTCTGGTTCCCACTTACGAGTGTTTTAACCGCTGCACCTATTGCAATTTTCGGGCAGAACCGCTGCAAAGTCCTTGGCTGACACTCGCAGAAGCCGAAAAACAGCTTTTGCGGCTGCAAACTCAAGGTGTAATTGAAATTCTGATCCTCAGCGGCGAGGTACATCCTCAAAGTAAACGGCGAAAAGCTTGGTTGCAGCGGATTTACGATTTGTGCGAACTGGCACTTGCTCTGGGATTTTTGCCACATACTAATGTGGGGCCGCTCAGCTTTGAGGAGATGGCACTGTTAAAAGAGGTAAATGTATCGATGGGGCTGATGCTAGAACAGCTTGCCCCACATTTGTTACAAACTGTTCACCGGCACGCACCGAGTAAAGTGCCGGCGCTGCGGCTGCAACAGTTAGAATGGGCTGGGGAATTAAAGATTCCATTCACAACTGGTTTGCTGCTGGGAATTGGGGAAAGTGAGGCAGATTGGATTGAGACGCTGGAGGCGATCGCCCGCATTCATTCGCGATACAATCACATTCAAGAAGTTATCCTCCAGCCACACAGTCCGGGAAATCAGCAAAGTTGGGACGGTGAAATTTTTGATGCTACAAAAATGCCGGAAGTAATTGCGATCGCCCGCAGCATTTTACCATCTGAAATCAGGTTGCAAATTCCGCCAAATTTAGTTGCACAGCCAGACATATTGCTGGCTTGTTTAGAAGCAGGTGCTAGAGATTTAGGAGGAATTGGGCCGCGGGATGAAGTTAATCCCGATTATCCTCACCTGCACCACCAAACTTTAACAGAAATTTTAGCAGCAGCGGGATGGCAACTTGTGCAGCGTTTGCCTGTTTATCCTCAGTACGATAAGTGGCTGCCACAGAAATTGCAAACTGCTGTTAAACAATGGAGAGTTAGTCATTAGAAATTCTTATTTCTTAGTCCGCGCAGGCGGACTTCGTTTGACAAGAAGCGGTTTCAACCGCCGAGTGATAAAAATAAACTATTGAGATTTTAAATCAAAGAACCGCCCCCATCAATCCACACTTCAGTACCTGTGATAAAGCTGGACGCATCTGATACCAGAAATAAAACTAATTGGGCGACTTCTTCACTAGAACCGGCGGTATTATCAGTCAAAGGAATCATATCTTGAATCGACTCAGGCGCGACTGGAATGCGATCGATATGTCGCTTCGTGGTGCTTTCCTCAATGGCAGTCAGCACCGCGCCCGGACATATAACATTGACTCTGATTTTGCTGGGAGCAAGTTCTAGCGCCAGCATTTTCGCTAAAGCTACTTGGGCAGCTTTGCTGGAGGCGTAAGCTGTAGCGCCCACTTTCTTGAAACTTCTGGTGCCATTAATCGACGATGTAATCACGATGGAACCTCCTTGTTTTTTTAAATAAGGAACTCCATATTTTACCGTCAAAAATGTTCCTCTGAGGTTGGTGTTAATTGTCCTATCCCACTCTTCGGGTTCCATCTCTTCTATCGGCGACCATACACCGTTGATACCCGCATTTGCGAACACAATATCAATTCTTTGATATTCATCAAAAATGGTTTGAAATGCCTGTTGCATTTGCAGAGAATCGGCCACATCTGCTGCAACAGCTAGCCCGCAGCCTCCTTCATCGACCAACTGGCGGACGGTTTCTTGCGCGGTTTCTAAAGTGCGATTGATAATAGCAACTTTTGCGCCTTCCTTTGCCATTAAAATTGCTGCTGCACGACCAATTCCCGACCCTCCGCCAGTAATAACGGCTACTTTTTGTGAAAGTTTCATAATTTTTTATGTAAAATAACATTATACACGATCGCCTCGCCTAAAAATAGGACTAAAGAGAGAGCTTTAGTCCTAACTATAGATAGATTTTAGCTATTAAAAATATGAAACCAAAAAGTAAAAAGATATCTTGCTTTTTACTTTTTGCTGTTAACACAGTCCTTACGGCTGCGGAACCCAGACAGAAACTGAACCGGCGTTACACCTAAAATCAGCCCAACCATCCTCATTAGTTGTGATGGGTTCTTGGATGTGTTCGGTGATGTCAATATAAGTTCGGTTCGGCTGTCCGACTTCCATAAACTTAGTGCCATCGCCTCCGTTACTGAGTACCACAGCCATGCCGCCCGGATGTTCTTCATCTCCGAGTCGCGTCCAGCCAAGGGTATTGGCGTGGTCGAAGTAATCGTACTGATTGCCGTAGGAATAAGTTTGGCGCGCGAACAAGAATTTATCTACCATAAACTTATGTTTGTCTAACCAAATCTCGTATTCATTGCCATCATTTGCTGTATCCTTATAGTTAGCGCCGTAATAATCCGGGTAAAAAATGCACGGATATCCTTCGCGCCGTAGCAGGATTAAAGCGTAGGCAAGAGGTTTAAACCAAGCTTCGACAACTGATTCTAGGGATTGTAAGGGCTGGGAATCATGGTTGTCTACCAAGGTAACGGCGAGGGCGGGTTGCTGTTGGACGAGAGTGTTATCAAAAATTGTTCGCAAATCATAGCTATTACCGGCTTTGCTAGCAGCGTGGAAGTTGTAGTGGAGGGGTGCATCAAATAAGGCTACTTTACCGTCCGTTGCTTCTAGGAAGTAGTGCAAAGCTTCCACTTCATAAGACCAATATTCGCCGACGGCAAATAGGTCGCGTTGGGCATAGTGGCGGACGTGTTCCAACCATTCTTGGAAAAATTCTGCTGCTACGTGTTTGACGGCATCGAAGCGAAAGCCGTCAACGTTTGTTGTATCGACATACCACTCACCCCAGTATTTTAATTCCCCGGTGACTTCTGGGTTGTCCATATCTAAATCGCAACCCATCAGGTAGTCATAATTGCCTTTTTCTAGGTCTACTCCTCGATCGAATTCTTTACCTTTAAGCAGGTAAACGGCATGGGTTTCTGTGTTGTAAACGTTGTAATCAATGGCGTCAAAATGCCACCAATGCCACTCCATGCTGGAATATTTTTTGTCGCGGCCGGGGAATGTAAAATGCGTCCAAGCTTTGATGTTTTGATATTCGCCTACGGTGTCATTCCGGTTGTCGGGATTGAAGGGTGTGGCTTCGGCTTCTTCTTCTGCATCTGCACCTAATTTGTGGTTGAAGACTACATCGGCATAAATCCGAATTCCTGCATCTTGGGCAGCTTTTATCGCGGCCAAATACTCATCTTTTGTCCCGTATTTCGTGCGTACTGACCCTTTCTGGTCGAACTCGCCTAAATCGAATAAGTCGTAGACGCCGTAACCCACATCCATACCGCCGCCGGTTCCTTTATATGCTGGCGGCAACCACAGGGATGTAACGCCTATTTTGGCTAAATCTTTTGCTGATTTCGCTAGCTGATTCCACAGGCTGCCGTCAGCGGGTGTGTACCAGTGGAAATACTGCATCATGACGCCATTTAGTTCAGACATATATTTAGTTTTTCCTGTTTTGTAATGTTGCCAGATAGATTTTTGTTCGTAGCTTGCTAGTTTACGTAGGTCTGCAATCTATCGTTAATAAATATAATAATAGATGGGGTTGCTCACCACAATCTATCTGTTGATGGATTGACAAAAAAATGTAAATTTGATAATAATTATTTTAAGGCTATGGAAAATTATTAAAAGGGTGGCTATGCTTCGGCAACTCGCTCAAGTCTGGTTTTCCAAGTACCGTCGATCGCCAATTCAAGCAATCTAAATCCCGGCGGGATTTCGTCAAGTATAATCGGATGGCTTTTGGGTAAAAGTTGGATGCAGGTGCTGGGTGTCCCCAAGTAGGTAACTGACCCCCGCTGTTGTTGAAATTCTTGGTGAATGTGGCCACAAAGAACGATTTTGATTTGAGGGTATCGATCGACAATTGCGAAAAATTCATCGGCATTGTGCAGCATCATTCCATCCATTATTTCAGAGTCGATCGGCAAAGGATGATGGTGCAAGGCAATGATAACAGGTCGATCGCCCGTTTGTTGCAGTTGAGAGTCGAGCCAATGCAAGCTTTCTGGGGAAAGCCGCCCGCCGTCGCATCCGGCTTCTACACTCGAAAGTAATAGAAATTGCCAGTTTCCTAGCATCCATGATTTTTCTGGGGAAAGAGGCGACTGATTTAAGATTTCTGCCATGACTGGGATGTTGTCGTGGTTCCCAGGTATCCAGTAGGCGGGAATTCCGAGGGGGGCGATGAGGGAGACGAGGCGCTGGTAGGATTCGGGTGTTTCGTCTTGGGACAAGTCCCCTGTGAGTAGGAGTAAGTCGGGCGGCGGCTGTATCTGTTGCAAGCGATCGAGAACTGCTTGGAGGGTGCGGGTTGTTGAGAGGCCTTTCCATTCTCGATCGATCTCTGCAAACAAGTGAGTGTCGGTGATTTGGGCGACGAGTAGGGGAGAAACTGGTGTCATGGCTGGTGTGGCGGGTCGTTGCTATAGTTCTAGAGTAGCTTCCCACAAGGGTTTTGGGGATATGGGGAAAAAGGGCGATTCCCTACCCTTGGGGAACCCACGCGCGTTGGGGATAGCTGCGCTTTACGAAATTTTTGACAGGTATGTTAAAATTTTCGAGATTTGGTGTACTATAAGAAAACGTCAAATTTCAGACGTAACGGCGGCATAGCCAAGTGGTAAGGCAGAGGTCTGCAAAACCTCCACCCCCAGTTCAAATCTGGGTGCCGCCTTTTTAAGTCATGTTTTTAAATAGCTCGAAACGGTCACAAGCTAAGGATTAGGCGATTGTTGCAGAATGTAAATCGCACATAATTACATACAATTGATTGGAAAAAGTAGTGCAGTTTTAAGTCAGTGCCAAACAATCCAAAAATCAATCAGGCAAACGGTCGATTGAAGGCGGCTAAGACCGGTGTAACAATTCTGCAGCGTGGTGATCGCCTTTATCTTCGGGCCGTGCTCCCCCCGCGCCCCGGTTCGGGCAAGTTGTCGCCGTGCCAGCAGCAAATCGCGCTAGGTATTCACGCGAATATCGCCGGAATATCCTTGGCCGAGAAGGAAGCTCGCAAAGTCGGTTACTTGCGGGATGCCAGAAAGTTTGATTGGGCAGATTATGGCGGCGGCAGAAATAAGTCGTCTGAGATGATCGCCGATTGGCTGACTAAATTTGAGCAAAGCAAGCGCGGTGCAGTCTGCTCAACTACTTGGAAAACAGATTACCTGCAACCTTTTAATCAGTTACCAGCCGATGAGCCGATCGCCCCCGAAGTGTTACTAAGTGCGATCGCAAAAACTAAACCCAACACCCGGCAGCGGCGCCGATTCTGCTTAGCTTTCCGGCAGCTCGCTCAATTTGCCGACATTGAATTCGATCTTGGTGATTTACTGGGCAACTATTCCCCCTCAAAGGTTCAGCCCCGAAACTTGCCAACTGATGACGAGATTGAGGCTTGTTTTGATAGGATTGAAAATCCTCAGTGGCAGTGGGTTTATGGCGTTCTCGCAGCTTACGGTCTACGCGACCACGAAGCATTTTATTTGGATTTGAGCAAGTTTCCGATCGGCCAGGTGTTAGAAGGTAAGACCGGATATCGGCAGTGCTGGCCGCTGCGGCCGGAGTGGGCAGAGCGCTGGGACTTGAAAAACATTAAACGACCGCCTGTTACCGGTGACTGCCATGCTGACTTTGGCGATCGCGTTTGTAAATTTTTCGCGAGGTCGCCTGCTGATTTTTGCGCTTATGATTTACGCCATGCTTGGGCTATCCGGGCTATGAGCTTTGGTTTGGATGTCGCGTTGGCGGCGAAACAAATGGGTCACTCTTTAACAACCCATACACAGACTTATCACCTCGCTCTTAACGAGCGCGAACAGCAACGAGCTTACGATCACTTGCTACGGATGTATGGCGAAAAACTCTGATACTTTTAGTTACTCGTCAATATGGAATATGTGACTTTTTATCAACTTGCTATTATTGGGGCTTAAAACAGCGGAGTAATTGTTCGGCGGTTCATGCCAGCTTAATTTTTTACCCCACATTTCGTCATCTTCAAAAAGCTCTGGTCTGTGTTCGTAATACCATTCCCTTGCTTCTGGCCACCATTTCCAGCCTTGCTGAAATCCATGAGGAATAATAGATCGTACAACGCGAAGCTCTCTTTCTTCTGGGATGTGATCGCAATTTCTTTGCCACTGTAGCTGGCAAGGTGCCGCATATTTAAAGTGTGCAAAAAACCACGTTTTTTCTATTGGGATTTTGACCTCATGGCTGTGCCAACACAAAGGTATGTCTTCTGCCGCAGCAAATCCTTTTTCCTCCCATCCTAGCCAGTCTAGTACCTTGATATAACGGTCATCTTTAAATCGTGAATAGTGAAGTTCGAGTGGTAAAGCTTCCGCTTGGATTTGCAGGGGGTCGTCACGCCATCCAAGCACTGTATCGCCGTACTTTTGGCTAGAATTTTCTATCCAAAAATATCCGGCTCGATAAGTGTATCTTTGGTGAATCCATTGAGTTCGCTTTGGTAGGTCAACCGTCAGCAAAACGTTTTTAATTGCCTCTTTGATACTGTTGGGATGTTCTTCTTTTTCCCATTGATTCACTATTTTGGTTAGCTGTGCCTTCCCAACAGTTTCGGTGTATTTTTCTGAAATAACTTTTTCAACCGCTGTCGTAAATTTTTGCAAGTTGGTTAATTTTGTTGCCATACTTATTATTCAACGGTGAAAACGACCATACTCTTTATTGACTGTTTACAATGTTGTCCTATCATATTGTAAGTCATTTATTCCGTATAAAGATATGAAGCTCAAAACAAAAACAGTAGATCAGTGGATTGACTTAATAGAAGAACGTTTGACGCATCGCACAACCACTAAAAAGAAAGTGAAAATGTCGAAAATGTCCGAATTTTCGGACACTTTCTAGCTTTGGAAGTTTTTGCGTTTCCTCTTCCCGGTTTTTTTGGAAATTTTTCTGGGGCGCTGGTATTTAGGTTTAGGTTTTAACTCTTCTAAAACTCCTGAAAAGAAAGCTTTAATAAGTAAAACTTATTCTCTAAAACGCCCCGAAAAAATTTTTCAACCTATAATTTTCCCTTATCTATTATTTGCCTGGATTCGGCTCCTTCGGCGACGGGCCGAGACTAGCCGATGCTCCAGTAAATAGATATTGGTGTGAGGCTTCCACCAGTGCTCGTGCAAGAATAGCAAGCCATCCTCTGCACCTAAATCGGCGGGCATTCCCTTCAATTGCGGCAATTTTTCTAGTAACTGCTTCTTGATTATTGGGGGAACTCCCGATCGCTTTTGTTGCACTGGTGTAGCTTCCATGCGGTAGGAGTTTGAGAGGTGGCGGGAAACAGTCGATTTAGATACTCCCCGATTTTCGGCGATCGTCTCTTGCTTCCCTCCGTAAAATTCAAAATCCGAGGCACAGTACAAAAAACGGGAACCCCGTACCAGTACGCGCGCCGGTCGGTCGCACGTGTGAAGGCTTCCCGGTTGCACTATCCGGCTCGGAACTTTTTCAGGGTCTTTGCCCTGAGCTTTGATTTTTTCTATCTCCTCCTGTCGTTTGCAATAAAGGGCAAGCTTTTGTTGGTGTTGAGCTTCGATTTCTGTGGCGAGTATGTGGAGATTGCTCAACTCATCGACTTCAATGGCGGCGATCGGCCCTATTTTTTCTAGACCGGCCAGTGCCACAACTTTTTCAAAACTTGTATAGTAGACTATGAATTGCTTGCCTTCTCTTCTGAAGCCTCGAATCAGCCCCGATTCTTTGGCTTCGCGAAGCAATTCGTACACTTGACGTTTGCAGAGATTAAGAATACGGCTGGCGCCCAACATTGTAAAAGTTCCTGCCCCGCATCCCGTGGGTTTTCCTCCCGGATTCCAACGGGATAGATCGTAGCGGCGAGCTAACAACCAGATTCGCAGTTGACCACCAAAATGGGCGTACAATCTGGCTGGGAAATTGACTGTGGTGGCATACTCGCTATGCCGATGCTCACACAATTCAATCAGCCATTCAGGGGCTTGAAGCGGTGGAGATTGTAGCGGATTATTGATCCAAAGATAAGGCTTGCCCGTGCCCGGATGGATGGATGGCGGCAGTACGCTTTGATGCCCTACCCAGCGGAATTCTAGGCACTCTTCTTTGCCGTCATCGCCTGTTACACCAGTTAGGATTTTTTGATACTTGATGCGATGCCACGCCGACTCTGGTACAGAAAAAAGGCACTGCTTTCTACCAGGGCGACCGCTAGTCCATGCGGTTGTTTTCGAGAAATCGGATAGGTCGTTCTCACCTGCCAACTTTTCGAGTAGTTTGGCGGCGGATGGACCGTCAATATCAATAGCCAGAAATCCCTTGCCAAGTTTTAATCCCAAGCCGGTAGCCCTGCCACTCTCTAATTCGGCGAGGCATGAAAGGGGATCGAGATCCGTTTTTGTCCAATTTTTTCGGTAAGGCTTTTTGCCGAATACTGGTTCTACAATCCAGCCGGGCGGGTAAGTTAATAGGGATTCACTGGCGGTCAAGGTTTGCAGCATGATTAGCGAATCTCTGGCCCCTTATCCAATACTTTCTGAAGGAGTGGAAGATTCCATTTGTAGGTTGCCCGCATGGCATTTGTGCGCCGAACATCGCGGCAGTGGCGTCCTAATTTGAAAGTGCCATCGGATTTTAAATTCAAGAGGTGGCTGCGGCTAATCCCTAATTCATAGGCCGCCGTAGAAGTAGAAACCCAGTCGGTAGATAGTGGTCGCCCTAATGTTTTCTGCATGACTATTTCTCACCACGGCTAGCGCTACTAAGATTTGTTAGTGTTCCTATGAAGTGTTGCTCTGGGGAGTTGGGTTCTCCTTCGTACTCGTGAGGCCACATTACCCACGCTAGTGGTAATCCTGTGATAGAAACGTCTAGCTTGTGGAGAATTCCTTTTTTGTCCGGGAATCTAGTTTTGATTATCGAATCTCCGGGTTTGAAACTTTCAAATTTGACAACATCTTCTAGTTGACCTTCTAGGGTTTTGATATTGCTTTTGATTTGTCTCAAGTTCTTTTCATTCTTAGCCTGCAACAGTTCTTTGGTTGATTGCTCCAACTCGCTCTCGATCCTTTCTCTTCTTGCTGCTACAATCGCATTGATATCTTGTTCTGGAGATTGGCTGGTTGGTGGTAATTCCGGTAGTTCTGTGTTTGTTTCAATGGTCTCCCTTTGGCTTGCAATTTCGGGGCTATTTTTTAGTAAGAAATCGGGGTGCGCTGCGGTCTCCCCTGGCGTTGAAGTTTCGGAGACATTTTCTGCTAATTCAAGAGAGTCCAGGACTGAGGGCGTAGAGGCTGCAATCATTGACTGAATAACGGTTTCAGCTTCTGCGAGTTGCTCTCGCAGTCGTTGGTTTTCTGCTATTAATCCTTCGGTGTTTTTGTCCGTAGCTGTTGATGAAAACTCAAAATGTAGCACCCAAACTAATCTGTCCTGACCGTCAAAAAATTTATCGATAAACTCTTGTACGGTTGCAACCATGCCACCCTCTTCTTGCAGGTCAGTGGGTGACATTTCAGATAAATACTGTTGGTATGGTCGCTGAGTAAGTTTGATGAAACCTAGGTCGCGGCCGCCACGATGCCGCCCTTTGTCGAGTGCGGGAATCGGGATACCTTCTTCAAAGTATCGAATAAAGCTTTTGGCGTAGTCATCTTGCCAAGCGCGTCGAGTTTGTGTTTTTCTACCGGACTTCAGCTCGTCAATTGTTTTGGAAAAGCTGATTCCCAAGGCTTTTTGGGTGGCAGGTTCGGGGGCGGCACCGGGGAATAATTGCAGTAGGCTTGCAATCAAATCTGTGGCGAATTCCTTTCCTTCTTCCTCTGGCAATTCGATCGCCTGTGCAAGTGCCAGCGTTTTCACTCTCGCGGGGCTTCCTAAGCTTTCTAGGATTTTCCCTGCGAAATCTCTTTCCCACTGGTGCATGAGGTTAATTGGGCTTCCTGATGCTGTATCCAGTGCAGAAGGCTCAAGGTATAATCCAAGCGGCCATAAGTTAGAAGTGATTCTCTTTTCTTGGGGGAAGTAGTAATAGGTGTTCTTCCCAGAATTCCACACCAAATCAGAATCCCATGTGGCGTTCTTTTGCTCGGTTTCCTTGAGTAGCTCCATTTCTGCATAAGCAATGGCAATGGGGCTGTTTTCGCCGTCCACCATTACTAATGTTGTCTTGCCTGATTTCCATTGAAATATCGTACCCTTTTTGCCCTTCGATTTTGGTGAGTAGATAAATACTCTGTCGCCTTTGTTTGCAATGTCTTCGCTTAAGGGTTTGGCTGGCTGCTCATCATCTGAAAGTATCCGCAAGTCGGCGGCATCGTAGGGGATGGGGGCGTTTCCGCCATAGTGAAATTCGATATAAATTTTGCCGCCTTTGTCGATTTTGGTGACAAATCCTCTGTCTTTGTTTAAGGCTTTGAATACTTCAACTTGTACGCCCTTGCTGAAACCTAAGCCTTGAATTGCTGCCCTAAAATCCTCTGAACGTTTGCCGGAAACTTGGAAAACTGCAATCTCTAAATCCTTTTTAGTGGCCTTTCTGTTCTCTGCTGCTGCTAGTTGATTGGCGTATTCTATAGCTTTGAGTTTGTCGTCTAAGTTGTCGATTTCCTTCAGTGGCTTGAGGTGCGATGCGGGAAATTTTAATGTCACGCTTTCGCCGTACTCTTCGGAAATTCTTGCCTCCAGTTGTGAGAGTACCTTGGCATCCTCAATTAGTTGGTAAGCACTGCTGATTGATTTGCCGAATTCAGACTGACAGTAGGTTTCAAAGCTTCGATATCCGAGGGCTTTATATGCCTTCCTGTCACGAGCTTGGGCTAGCATGGCACCCAAACTGTCGAAGTTGTCTTTGATTGCTTGAGTTACTTCTTCTGCTTCTTTCCGCCCCATGTCGGCGGCGCGTACTGGTCGATCGGTGGTTGCCATTGTCATAGCGGGGCATCCTGTGTTGTGTGGGAGCAATTGGGGCGTTTATTCGTTACGGTCGCGGGGTTCTTCTAGGATTTCGATCACAATTTCGACTAGAGTTTCTGGCGGCAATAAGCGCAATAACGCAGCTACAGCCCGAAGCTCATAATCGGAAGTTTTTTCAAAGGGTTCAAGTTTGACAAGTCGAACGGGTTCCGCTGCACTTAGTTGATTGCAGGCTATTTGGGCTACAGCAATTTTTTGAATCCAGTCCATTTCGTCGAGAGTTCGACGGACTTGTGCTAAGGCTGCTCGCTCTTGAATGATTTGGTCGGCTACGTCGTTTCTGGGAGTCCAGTTAGTGTGCATTTCTTGCCGTGTTTGAGTGGGGAAGGAAGCGATCGCCCCTCTGTAAAAGCGATCGCAGAAACCATTAGTCAAATGCAATGAAAATCAGCTCGCTTGCTTCTACATGGGAATCACCTCCTGAATGTGAGGCTCGCGCCGACCGCTTCCCGGTGGTGGCGGAGTATCTGGCGTGGCGGAGAAATGTAAGCAAAAGCCGACAATCAAAACCAGCGAAAAGGCTTTTGGCATCCTTGTTTGGCAAATAGGGGGTGAGATACCTTCCCCTCATTTGGGGCGACTCAAGATACAAGGGTGGCAACCCCGGATTTTTCGGCGACGAATGCCCGCAGGACTTATATCGCTCAGTCCGATCGATCTCGTGGGTTGAAACTTATATTTGAGTCAGCAGGCCGTGGACGCTAATCACCGGCCTGCTGTTTTTGTTGTTTCTGGGTCTAGTCAAATTGGCAGTCAATTTGCTTGTCAATTTGACGAGATATTGCTATGGTATGTCTAACGAGATAAAAAGTCAACCGACAGTAGGAGATTTCCCTTTGACAACCTTTCTTCAAAAAACAGGTTTTTCTCATGAACGGCTGGCGGGCGCTATTTCCCATATTTCTGGGCAAGAAGTGTCAGCTAGTACGCTTCGGAGAAGAGCTAGAGAGGGGAGGGAAGGCTGGGAAAAACTGGCACTTAGTGGAATGCAGTGGCTTGCCTTGTGTCAGATATGTGGGGTTCCACCTGAAAAGCTCCATGAGTTTGTTAAGGCACCTGAAAAGTTTTTGCCTGCTGAACAGAACCTTGAAAATTAAATAGTTCAGCCTCCCCGATCGCGCTGATCGGAGAGGCTGATGTTACACCTATTCGTTTGTCTAGTGCTATTGTCTAGCGCTGTCTAGTGTGGGCGGAACGAACTCAAAAATGTTTGAGCATTCTGGGGGTAGGGAGTTGTTACCCAAAGTGAGTAAAAGCGATCACCAACAATGATTTGCCTCATTACCGTGGGTGGTACATTGACATCTCTATGTTGTAAGTGGATCTCCACTCCTGGATTTCCATTTAGCCCAAAACTTCGCTTGCCGACAACTCTAAACTCTTCAAGGTTAAGATTGTCGGCAACATTTTCTAGAAATACCTGCTTCCCTTTATCACTGATGAGTTCGGAATTGCGAAAGCTCAATTGGCGTCTGATGTTGTAAAACTCATTCGCCGTCGTCACGGAGAAGGTCTGCTCTTGGGAGTTTCCTTTTTTCTCAACAGCACCCGGCACCAGAACAGAAAACCGCGCTTGTGGATCTGAAAGCTGGCTCCAGCCTTGAGTCTGAACCTGGGGGATGTGTTGCGGCGCCGCCACTATGATTGGCTGTCTCTGGATCAACACCGGTTGATGGATAGTTGTTACGGTCGCAGGAATTATGAACCGTTGGGTATCCATCTGGTTGTTCAAGTTCCGTGCCAGCTGCTCTAACTGGTCGGGCCTGCCCATGAAGTAGCCCAGTGCCACCCATCCCGCCACTCCTAGCCACTTGCGCCAGTCGATTCGCCGTTTGAAGTTCATATGTTAAACCTGGTTTTCCTAGACTTTAAGCGATTTTGGCGATCGGCGAAACCGCATAACCACCGAAGTTTTGGACATTTTTACCATTGAATCCGACTTCGCAGTAATGAAACGAGTACAGGAGGCATAAATGTCGGGATTTGGTTCTGTAGATCCGCTGATAGCTAGACATCTTGAGTCTTCTCAGGGAAAAGCTTATCGCAATCACTATACGACTGTTAACAGTCGCACAATCCGCAGGGCAACAGAACGTATTCGACGCCGTGCAGCCAAAAAGTTGTCTCCTCGTCTAGACAATGTTTGAAAATCGAATTAGACATGAAGAGATGGCATCGCTTTTATCGAGATTTTCATATCATTTTGGTGTGGAAAAATACCAAACCTGTTTCGGGTCATGGCTTCTCTATTTGGTCGCCACTAGACCCATGTCCGGGCAAGTCAAAATATGGCAGGGTGATGGTATATAACTCCTCGCAACCCTTTGGAAGTCGAGAATCTGCACTTCTTGCTGCTCAGGGAATTGTCGATAAAATGATTTCCTTGTCACCAACGGGAATAGTAGCCCCACTTTGATGCAAACTCCGGCTGATTTTCCACTCGGCCAGAGCGAAAATAATCCCATCCATGCAAAAAGTGTCCGAAATTTCGGACACTTTTGTTTTGGAATTCAGATTTTAGATTTTAGATTTTAGATTTTGAGGCAACGCTTCACCGCCTCTCCAAGCTTGCCGGGTGACGTCGGCAAGATCACGCTCTAACCAAGCAACCGGGGATCGTAAGTGGTCGCTGATGAAGTGAAATGGCAGATTTTCCTCATCGATGTCCCTCCTTTTTTGAGAGGGATGATGACTACCTGAGTTAGACTGCCGGAAACTCGCTGCCAATCGCTACCTGCGGCTAATTTACTCGGTCGATTATAGAGATAAACCTTTCATGGATGACGACCCCGATCGAGAGGGCCCATCGCCTACCAACAACCTCCCACTGCCACCCAACATAGTGACGATCGGGAGGCGAATTACTCCAGCGCTTCGAGTTAAGATTCTCCGAGCTTTAGAGGTGTTTCCGACCAAGGGACAGATTAGGGTTTATCAGTTGTTTTTCGATGTCAAACTTTGTGGTTTTAGATACGATAGTAAACGAAAAATTTGGGAGTTTGAATCTAAATGGAAGGACTCACGCCGGAACAGTTACTAGCAATCCGCGAGTATTTTTGCGAGCCTGATTGCAATCAACCTCACGGTGAAGTTGTGGCAACGCGGTTACTTGCCGCCATGCTTGCATCGGGAAAATACGAAATGGAAGAATACCCTAGGCTGGCCGAAGCAGCGGTCAGCCTAACAACTATTTTAGTGGTTCGTTTTCACAACGAATTAAAGCGTGGCGAGGTGGAAGAACCGAGAACCCCAAAGTCTCCAGAGCTAGAAAAAGATTCTACGAATTCTGACCCTGCTTCTGAGGCTTACGATCCTATCCCCTTTTAAAGGGGGGATAGGCACCTGCCTTAGTGGTGCGGCAACCCGGAGAGACGGGTGTTTGCTCGCAAGTGCGATCACTATTTTTTGTAGGAATTTAACCATGATTAGTGAAGATACTCGCATTGACCACGAACGAATTACCGAAGATGACGTGCCTTCTGTATCTAGCGCTCTGTCGGCACTTTTTGGTGCTGAATTTTGTGAAGCGAATTTAGACCAAAAATTAGCATTGCTAGAAGCCGTTGCCTACAGTTTGCGCGAAGGAGGTTCGTTTTTTGAAAATTTGATGGGTGTAATCGGTTGTGGGCTGGATACGCCGGGAATTCAGACGAATGAAGGACTGAGGTTGATGGCGGTGCTCCAGGTTGCGATCGTTGAAGGGTATTCGGCGCTTGCATTCACTCAAAAATAGCAATTAAAATGCTCCTGCGTTGCGGAAACAACCAGGAGCCGATCACCTTAATTAAACCAGGTAGGCGATATGCAAAATATATCACACAAATCATTAGATCCGAAAACTTTTCGCCAATTGACTCAGTGGTCAGTATATAAGATATCCCGCGAAACAGAGATTCCCTTGCACAGCCTCTACAATTACTTGAAAGCAGAAACCGATCCCAAATATAGGGAGCCGAAACCCTACATAAAAAGGCTTCTCGGTGAGATATACTCACGGTTACACCCCACCAATTAAACTGTTGCAGCCCTCTCCCTTGCGGAGGGGGCTTTTTTGTGCGAACTTGAATCGATTCAAATCGATTTTGGTCGGTGACTAATTGTTGGTCAGTGGCTAGTACCTTTGTAGCTAAATCCCTCCTAATCTTGGATTATCGATTCAAATCGATTCTAAATCGATTTTAAATCGATTCACGAATCGATCCTACTAGCGAGAGGACTAAATGGAACCTGAAACCGACTGTATTGTTGACGTTGACTCCGAGCGAATCGATTCTCTTGAAAAAGAATCGATTGTTTGGTATTCGGTCTCGCAGATTCAACGCCTTTTAGATTTGAATAAGCCTGCTCTGCAGAGGGCGATCGCCAAGTTGACAAGTATCTACTCCTTGGATATCAAGATTTTGCGGCGTGGGGGAGCTCGCGCCACTGAATACTCTCAAAATGCTGTAGATGCTATCAAGTTGTTAAATGCTCAGAAGTTTGCTGAACTTCGCAAGTTAGTAGATAAAGTGTCCGAGCCTACTTCGACATCGGCGGCGATCGTATTTGTTGCCCCGCATGACCAAATTGCAGCCACCGCCGCCACCGCTGCCGATGCTAATTTGACCCACATTTCTTCCTTGAAATCGGGCTTATTGAGCAATTACCGAGAAGCGGGGCGGGCGTGGGGAAGGCAGGCAGCAGCAGAGCTACAACTCGGATTCACTGAGGAAGTGGCGGCCGGTATCAAAAAGCTTCAGGATTCGTAATTATGGCTTACTACAAAGTTAAAGTTTTACGTTGTTACAACACCCCGAAAATCCTGGTAGTGACAGCCAAAAATTCACAGCAAGCTGTTCGCGTAGCCGCTGCCGATTTGAGAGCCGAAGGCGTCACCGATGCACGGGGAATTGAGGTAATTGGTCAAGTTAAAAATTTGAGAGGGGATGCGTGATGGAAAGCGCTCAGGTTTTGGATTTTTTTGTCGGCGGTTCATTGATTGAATCCGGTGGATCGTTGATGCAGGACAAATACAACATTAACGACGACATCACCACGTACACGATCGAACAATGGGCTGACCTGCACGATCGCTCAGTGAAAGCAAAATGGTTCATTGATAATTACGAAGAAATTAAGAGCAAATTTGACTTGGTAGTGACAGGGCAAGTGAAATTTCGGCAATTTCAAGGTTGGCTTTACGAGAAAGGATTTAAAGGTGCTTCCAAAATGAAGGAAGCCGAAATTAAATCCTTAATTGCTGAAAACGATCATGCCGAGGTGGTGAAGCAGCAGGGGTATTTGTTAGAGAAAGAGAAGGAGCGCGGAACTTCTGAAACTACCGAATTTGGTCGCGGCATAGATGCTCAAATCCAACATTCGATTGATGCTTATAAAGCAAAAATTGATAACGAGATTGCCGCTTTAGAAGGGAATCCACAATTTCAGGCAGCGATCGAGGAATGGAAAGCTTCTAAATCTCAGGAGCTAGCTTGGGCGACGGCGGCATTAAAGGGTGGACGGCACGGGCTAGCTCATCCCAAGTTTGGGAGTTTCGATAAGCAGCCCTCTTTGGGGGGTAACTCAAGCTCTGCCTGGACTTGGGGGCAACGCGCCACACGCGCTACGGATACCGCAAATAGGAATGTAGCACGAGCGGCTAACAATGCTGTCTCTAGTTTTGGTCGCGGTCTGGGAAAGATTAGCCGGTTCTTTGGAATTGGAGGTAAGACATGATAACTGATTTCTTTTTCCTTGCTACCTGGTTTTGCTTGGGATTATTTCTCAGCAATTTCACCTATCTCCTCCCACAATATTTCTGGCTGTGTACTATCGCAGGTGTTGCAAGTTCGATCGGTTTGTGTTTTCCCGCTGGCAGGTTTGAGATTTTGCGGCGGTGGTCAGCCTTGGCGATTATTGGCGGGATGTTAGCCAATAATTGGGAATTGCTGGGGAAAATATCAGCGGTGCAGTTCGGATTTGCCGTGATAGTGATTGTTCTGATTGTTGGAGTTTTGATTGCAGCCATTGGGGCAATCGGAGGGAAAAATGGCTAAGTCGTTTGCGATTGGTGGCATGATCTTTATGTTGCTGTCGATCGCGCCAATTCCGACCAAGCATTTTGCCTTGCTGCGAACTGTGTCCGCTGGTATCGGAGGCGGAATCTTTACAGCCGGATATCTTATCGCGAAGGCTGACGAGAAGCGTGAACAAGAAAGAGCTGTCGAAGAGGCGAAAATCAAAGAAGAAGAGGACTTTGAGAGAGATCAAGCTTTTAGGGACAAATTGGCGATCGCTGAATCTCAGAGAGAGGTGTTAGTAATTGAAGCTAAACAAAAAGAAGCAGCGCGCATTCAAGTCGCGATTGCTGACTATGCTGACGATGTTCGCGATGCTTATATTGCTGTTCAGGATGGCAAGGGTCGGCTCGACCGATGCTCTTTTGGCCAAAAACCTCCTGATGTTAATCAACCTTGTGCTGATGATGACGAAACTGAAGAATCTAAAACGGGAGATGTCGAAGAGTTCAAAGCTGTAAATAAAAAAGACGAATCGTTTGCTGCCAAAAAAGCAAGACTGCTTAAATTAATTGAGAGCCATGAGGACGGCTGGATAGGCCAGTTAATGCAAAAACCATTACTTGTTTATGGCGACATGGGTAGTTTTAAAGGGCATTTTGTCGCGTTTCTGGGACTATGCCGATATTATTTGAGAGAACATCAGATCATCTCAATTGCCGACCCTCACTTTCATCAAAATGAAGATGCGTGCTGGAAATATTTAATCAAAGTAGGTGTCCCCGGATATGGGGCAAATCACAACTACAAAACCGTCGGTGAACAGTTAGATGCGATGTATTTGCGTTTTGCGACTCGGACTTTGAAAGATAAGCCTTATACATCGATTTGGGATGAAGTTACTGGATACGCCTTTGATGAAGGCACGAAAGAGCCGGCCAAGAAGTTGATTCAGAAAATTGTAGCCGACCCTAGAAAAGCTAACGAATGCCCCATCCTTATTGGGCACGATAACACTTTGGTATCCCTCGGTGGAAGTGAAGGTTTTAGCAAATCCCGTGACCGGGGAATTATTCAACTAGAACTCTACTCTGATTCTGAAAATAAGCCTTTGTTTAAAGGGACTTTATCGGGAATCAAGAATGCCGATGGCGAGTTTATCGATGCTCAAAAAATATCTATTAGTGCTGAATGGATTCGTCCAGAGTGGCTTTACAACCTGTTTGAAGATGGCGAAAAAAGTCCACAGGTTGATTGTGTTGATGAGCAAAAACAGCAATTTGTTGCACCAAGCAATCGAGGAGAATTTCTCGAATTAGCGAGGAAGTGGCTCAATGATGTGTACGAAGTGGAAGTAGAAAACACTTCGGATACTACGCCTTGGGATGAAGTGCCGGAAGTCCGATCCGAAGTAGATCCAGAAGTGCGAGAAGTGCCACGCTACAAGGAATCCGGCGATTTTAGTAGTAATACTTCAATACTTCCAGAGGATGTGCGAGCTACCGCATTATCGAATATTTTGAGGCTTTTGAGTGAAGTAGGAAGTGCTTCAGATGAAGTAATCAAGTTAATCCCCGTAAATCCAGATATGGCAGTTTGGCGGGGCATTCAGTTACTCGGAAAAAGCGTAACCGCCGTGAGCCGAGACATTTTCAATACAGGCACAGGCGGGGCTAAGTTTGCCCAAGCTAAATCGTGGTACGAAGAATTGAAGAAGTTAAACTAAGAGGCGATTATGGAGATTCTAGGAAAGAATGGGAAACCGTTACACGGCGCAGCCAAACAAGCTGTACTTAACAAGCGGTTAGTTTGGTACAATGATGAGACAGAAATATGTTTTACGTCGATTTTTGATCGCATTTCCCGAATTGAGCGACAAACGAAATATTTACCGATTGCCGTCATCGTGGCTTTATTTGTGGGCTGCGCTGCGGGGAAATTTCTCAAACCAGATTTAGCAGCCTTAGCTGTGGGGTGTGGCGGAGCGGGTGCGGGGATGATGTTGGCAATTTCTCGTCAAACATGAGGTTGAACAATGAAAACGCAAAGTCAAAAAGTGCTGGATAAATTTTGCCCGCAATGTGGTTCGCCAGAGATTAACTATGATGAGGATTTTGGGTTTTACAAATATTTGCACTGCGAACATTGCTGGGGTTACGATGAAGACGACCCCGACTACGAAGAAGTAGAAGGTATGATTCAGAGTGATTGCCACTAAGTGATAACTGTCAAAAAATAATCGCCAAGATAATTTAAATATCTTGGCGATTTCGCATATTTAGTTAAGTTTGTCATCCCAAGAGCCCCAAAGCCGATGGTGGGATTTGAACCCACGACCGTTCGATTACGAAAATACAGCGATTTGCAATGGCAGCCCGATCCCTGCATTATTTGGATCTGTTTCCGTCCGGAAGATCGCAGTTGTAGTGTTGCCACTGGAATTTAAGGATAATCCATATCTGTATCCTGTGCTTGTGGTAATCCCTGGAGGAATTCGCACTCCAGGAGCTATATCTAGTAATCCAGTGATGCCAATAATCCGGGAAATTGGGGTTGCCAACAAAATCGAAAATCCAAGAGCCGATGTATTCAAATTGATTTTTTCTATTACTAGCCCTTGAGGCCCTGCGGGCCCCGTAGCTCCAATCGGCCCCGCTGGCCCTGTAGCTCCAATCGGCCCCGCTGGCCCTGTAGCTCCAATCGGCCCCGCTGGCCCTGTAGCTCCCGCTGGCCCCGTAGCTCCCGCTGGCCCTTGAAGTATGTCGGATTTCCGGGCGATCGTCGCAGGAATATCCGCATCAGTCAGAGTCCTGCCTTGAATAATTATATTCTCATCAATATTATTAAAATTCTGGCCAACTGATTGATAATCAATCCATACATCTCTTCCGGTTGTCCCGCTCCATTTTCTAATATCAATCCCCGCACCTACGCTTCGAGGGGAAAGAGGTAATTTCTGGGAAGTAGTTAAAACATCCACTCCGTTGATAGTGAAAACCGCAGCTCCATTTTTGATTGCAATCTTCAAGTCAAACCACTGATTTGCGATTACGGGTACATTGCTGGTAAAGGAAAAGCCGTCGGAGTTGTTTCGCGTGTAGCACTGCCAGTTTGGCGATGCTGCGTCATACACAAAGCAAACCGCATCCAATCCTATAGAAGTACCCGCCGTCTGAAAACCAGCATCTATTGTAAAGTCGTTTGTCGCATCCCTGAGTACAGGAATTTTAAGAATTCCCAAATACTCGATATCTCCATCATCAATAGTAAATGGCGATGAATTATTGCCAAATCCGGTTGCCGAGCCGACAAATCCTGCTGAGTTTGCGCTAGTGCTGAGCCCCAAAATGCCAGGGCGATCAACTTCACTGCGACTATATCCAAATCCCCCGTTACCCGAGGTGGTTGGAAAATCGCCACTTCCCGCCGTGGCGGAGTAATGACTCTCAATAAAGAATCTGCCTCGGAATCTTTTTTCTAGCGCGCTTTCGATCGCGGAAACTGCGATCGTGGCCGCGATGCCTGAGCCTCCACCAGCACCCAGATACCGTGCGTCGGCTTCAGTTTTCGTGAAGTAAAGGCTTGGGTGGCCGGCTGCTAGGTGCGTGGCATCGGCTGCCTGAAATTCGGCATCGCGGGCGATCACTGCTGGAATGTCGGAGTCGGTGATCGCCCGGTATTTTTTGATTATTGGCATTAAATTATTATTAAATCTTCACAGTTTACGCTTGTGGAGCCACCGATCGCCATTGCTGCAATTGCCCCTTGGAAGCAAGCTGATGGCTCCTCATAATAAAAATCAGTAGGCTCTAACCGAGCGACCTGCGTAGCCAAAGAAACCGTGTTTCCGTGTCCCAGTATTACCGGCAGGGTGCCGGAATTGTACACAGTGAATGTACAGCGGTTCTTTAGGGTCGATCGATCCACTCCAATAATGCTAGGGCTGGTACCTACCGAGGGGTTGGTTGGCGTTGAGGTGTTAGGCAGTCGAGTTGCCTGTTGGGTGAAAGCGCGTACTAGGCCCATATTTGTGTATTTATAGGTTTGTGATATTATTAGCATATCATTTATACTTTAAAGATATGGCTTTAATTACGCCTGGCGAGGGCGGCACCGTACAAGCACCAACTGCAGAAGGACAGGCATTTCAGTTGTTGCAATGGTGGCAATTACAAGAGGAAAATCAATCTATTAACCCCCTAGGTGAAGAATATTTTACGGGGACTAAAAGCACCGACACTAACAATAAATTTTTTGAGGGAACTTGGAAAATTCCGGGTAATTTTTTACCCAATCCTCTGACTATAGTGGCTGGTACGATTTACCAAGGGCTTTTATTTGTTTGCGGAACCGGAGGAACTTTTACGGGTGAGTCCCCGACCGCCTACACCCTAGAGGTATTATTGTGGTTGGTGCAACGGGAGAACGACAGTAACTTTAATCCCGACAAATTCAACTACATTGCTGCCAAATATGACGCAAATCTAAGGATGTGGGAGGGAACATTCAAGATTCCTTATCAAACTACCTTATTGCCTAATGGTGGCACGCAGGATATCGCTCGGACTTATTTATTATGAGCGAACAAGGGAGGCATTACAGCGGAGCAATTTTATTTAAACCTCAAGTTACTTCTGCACCTCAAGTAATTATTGATTGTGCCACTATTTATAGCGAGCAATGTAGTTGGATATCACAGTATGCGCTCTTGCCAACAACTGTAAATCCACCTCCAATTTTTTACTCAAATCCGGGATGGCAGTTCATCCTTGAAAACTTGCAACTAAATTATTATGCTGCGAGCCTGCCCACAGCGCCTGCGCCCGACATTGCGGATAATTCCACGCAAGCTGACAAGCTTGTAGAGGCTAACGCCATCGCTCGCGACTACAAAAGATTTGAATTATCTCTCTTGCAGCGAGAATCGCCTTATGGTGATTGGCATATAGTAGGAATCGAAAATATTCACAATTACGGTAATATATTTAATTATCTTTCTCTTAAAAATCCTTTCCTGAGTCAGGGAGATGTTGATATTTTTTCTCCCACTACTCAAATCGCAATTCAATTTAGGGAGCAAAATATTAGCCGAAAAATTGAATTACCTACAACATCTGATATTCTATCCATTCGGGGAAGTTGGAGAACCATTATTACTCTATAGGAACATGAAAATATTACAAGATGCAGAAACTGGTCAATTGAAATATCACCTTGATGCAGGTGAGGTTTATAGCACTGATGAACACTTAAGCGCTTTGTCGGAGTTTGTTTCTAGTCAATCTGTTACAGTGTTTCGTTTGGCTAATTCTTACAGGAAAGTAATAGGAAGGTTGGAGAACTTGGAACGCCAACTAGAGGAATTAAAGGCTAAAACATGAAAGGAATTGGAGCGACTAGGGGGACGGGAAGTAGTGGGGGAATTATTGGCGCGTCCCCCACTGGGGTCGAGTTTGGGCTAGACGTGGGAATTGGAAAATTAGGAATCTCTACCGACTACGGTGGGGGTATTGTAGTCGTAATTTTTGGTCAAAAGATTGTCTGGGGCAGGGAAGGGGGGAAAATTCATTACAATTTTGGAGGGCTTGAGGTAATTGTTGAGGCTCGCAATTGTGTAGTTACGGAGACTCGCCGAATTTGGGGTCAAGTTGTCGGGCGCCACGTTTATCCCGATCCGGGGTGTAAACTACCACCAGAACCTAAGCCCGAACCCAAACCCAAACCAGAAACGCCACTTCCTCCTCCTGGTATCCCAATACCAAGACCTTCATCTCCTGATCTTTCCTGCTCGAAAATTTTTTCAACTTGGAAGTATAGAGGCCCCCTTAGGCGAGATGTTGACAATCCCGATCCTATCGCAGGAATTACCAAGTTATACCCTGACAATCGAGAAGGTTCTAGAGAGGAAAGTATTCGACAGATTTACCCCTTGTTATACGGAAAATTGTCGGATAGTGAGATGGCTCAACTTTTTGGAATTCCTACGGAAAATCTGACTTCTGTTTTCGTGGAACAACTTAGACCTGTTCGTTACTATATCCTTCGGAATTCTTATGGTGGAACAAGTTTCGTAGAAGTTTTTGATGAATCTGCTGTTAATGCTAGCGATATGCGGATTCTCAGCGGCTGGCATAATATCGTTGAGAAAGACTATACATATAACATTGTATTGCACAAAGTTGATGCAATAGAAATTAATTATGCTAGAGAAATAATTGGGCAGAGTAACACTGGTGCTTTGATTTGGAGCTCATGGGCATTGGCTGGGACATGGAGGTATAGTTTAAAATGCGGGGATGCAATTTCTTTGTCTCCGCCAGCCGGAAACCAACCAATCATGACCGACAAATGTTGCCAAGCTTTAAAAGCTGACATTGCTGAAATCAAAAAAGTCCTGGCCACGAAAGAGATACTTGCAGGCAAAATGACCTTCCCTTGGAGATGGCGAATGCCGGGAGGGGCGGGTGAGGAGAAAATCATGGATTATCCAAACTTAGCGCGAGCGATCGCCCAAATGATCGACCACCTGGGTATTCACCCGCCCAAGCTCAGTATTAAGGATATCAACAATGCGATCGCCGGCGACCAATCACTGTCAAACCAATTTCCTAGTGCTACTCAGGGCTTTGAGGCCTTGATGGCCCAAGTCTGGGATGCGAATGCAGATGTCGACACTCTTACTAATTTTCTGTATCGATTATCATGGCTCTGTGTGCAGCAATCCATGAATCTCGCTCGCTTATCCGGTGACATTCAGACCCTTAAAGATATGCTGGGGGGGGAGACAGAACCCGAAGAAACTTCAATTACCACACCATTTAATATTGGTGCTGGCATAAAAGAGCAATCCACGCGAGGGCAAGGATTTGGCAAAAATGCAGGCAAGATTGATGGCAAAATCGACATCAATACGGAAGTTGCTACCGAGTCTCTGTTGCCTGATTTCTTGAAAATCAGGGAAAACCCAATTGTGGTAGAGAAGTTTTCGGGGGATAAAGATGTTTTTGACTTGTTGACGATAATTATCTTGAAACTAGAATCATTACAAAGGACTTAATTAAAATGACAAAAAAGAAAGAGCCGCCAAAAGATATAAGTTTTAAATCAACGCAGAGCAGTAGCGCTGCTACGCACTACGGCGAAGTTGATATGACTTGGCTTCAGAAAATCAAGGGTACAGTAAATTGGATTAAAATTCCACAGGTGGATTTTGGCAAAATAGCTGGCAACATCAAGGATAGATTGAGTCAATTTGGAAGAAATGGCTTTGCCAAGGAATTGGCAAATGCAATCATGGGAAATCTGAAGGAGCTTTTTAATTCAGGGAAGCGTGCAGTTAAAACTCAAATTAATTCAATCATGGAGGTGGGAGGCAAAATTGTTGGGCAAATTGCAACAACTCCCGAAGGTCAAGGCTTGGCGATTTTTGGCGCAACTTCTGCAGCACTTCTTGGCGGTGCGACTTTGTTAGGTGCTGGTCCAGAAATGATTACAGGAATGTTGCGAATGTATCAGTTAGCATACGCCCTCGACTTAAGGCAAAGCGACGAGGCAATAGAGAAACAAATAGAAGGGAGTATTACGGGATTGTATGCCGTTGCCGGTGAAACTTTTGGTGCTGGTTTGGCTAGTTTTGTTAGCGGTGGTGTTTTTCGGATTCCAAAAGTTCAGATTAACATGACAAAGGTAACAATTTTGTGGAGAGCGTTAAACGAGGAAGCGAGAACACAATTACTTTCTCAGTTGCGAAATTTGGCGCGAACTGCTTTTTTTACAGGATTAAGAATAATGACCAAAGTGTTTTATCGCAGTAGTAGAAAGTGGATTAAAGAATTAGCCAAACGAGAGCCAAACCATCCTTTAATACAAGCAATTCCAGGGGGAGCAGCGGCAGTCGCACAGTGGGGTGCAGGCGGGGAGCCTTGGAGCTTAAGCCTGTATGTGCAAGGCAAACTGGAAAAACTCCAAGCTAACCCAGCTTTTAAAAATATTGGGGTTTTCCTAGAAAATGCGATTGAAGGTTTTGGGGAGGCTATACAAGAATTTTTGCCCGAATTAGTTCGTCAACCAATTGCTTAAGAATATATGGCGCGTTCTTCTTCCATTCGTGTACCTATTAGGGGCCAGCGATTACCAAGGTTGACTTCTGAAGGTCGATTGCTTAGTGATCAGCAGATCGGTAAAAATATCGACAGTTGGGTAGATGGAGTTTTTGGTGAAGAGTTAAGATTGACGGCATTTTTAGACGTAAACACCCGCCGGCAAATTCGCTTAGCCACGGGCGTGGGGGATATCAATGCCTATGTGGAACAGTTTAACAATGGATTTGCTCAAACTTCCCAACTTTCACCTGACAAAGCCAAACCGGGTAAAGAAGCTTTTGGGGAAACTTGGACAAATCGCCCTAGATTGAGGAAAATTTCTGTAGAAGGAAGAATAGTATACCAACCCCAAAAAAAATAAATGGCAACCCCTAACAACCAAAAAAACGTTAACGACGCACAAGACTACAGTAAATTTGAGCGTAAAATTGCTGAAGAAGTGAATCGGCGGGAAGCCCCGACTTATATTGAAGGGCGAGTAATTCCTCAAAATTATGAGGAACGCTCATATTTTGATGTTTACAGCTTGGATTTTGGGCGCTTGGATAACGAACCACCGCTGATAATTGCAGGCAATGACGCTCAAATTGCATTACAATCTTCAATATTGCGAGCACTAGATCAGCTATTGTCGGTACGAGGTTTAGGCCCCTTTAATTTTGCTGTGTGGGCAAAAGAATTTGAAAATGGTTTTATCAGTTTTGCTGGCTCATCAGAGTTAAAAAAAATGCGGGGGAAGGAAATTTGGCCGGGGATAAAAAAAGAAAATCGCCCGCAGGTAGTGGAATTAAAACCAGAAAAAAAGGATGCTGAATGGGATTTTAAGGTTGTCCAGCTTTTTCCCGATCGTAAAAATAGAAAAGATTGGCTTATTTTTACTGGCTCTTATCGGGATATCGCACGAGAGATTCTTAATTGGTGGAATCAGAAAGAGGGAGGAGAATCATCAATTAAACCGCGTTTAACTTCAGATATTTCTCAGTTATCCAAACATCCCTACATCGAGCTTTATTTTAAGGAGCCTCCTACTAGCGGTAGAATTGGAACTCCTTTAAAGTCTGAAATCAGCTTTAGATTGATGAACGAAATCGAGTACGAAGGTCTATTGCCAAATAAATCTGTGATGACTATTGCTGACATTAAGCGCTACGCGAAAGCTATAGAAAATGTTTTTAACAAGCCTGGAAACGATAAGCCTTATACGATCCAACGCGGTCGCGGATCTTACACTTACAATAACTGGCCGCTAGGTTATAAGCTGTGGCTGCTTGCTAACTCAGCTACGGAGGCGGAGCGGGTATTTAAAGATGTTTTACGAATTCAAAATCATGTTTTCGATGAGATTTACATGGGAATTGGAGCAAGTAGAAACCCTGCGAAAAGATACCCAATTACCCAACCCAAGAAAAAAGTAATTGGTGAAGACAAGGCACTCCCCAATCAACGACAAACGGGAGCCATAACATTCAGATGGGCTAAGCTAGTCTTTCCCATGACCAAAGAGACATTAGTTTTAACATCTCGGGAGCCTAGAATACGGGTAGACGATCGCCTAAAATAACCTTTTAAAATCGACTTAATAAAGCTTCACACAACGTTCTAAAAGAATTTTAAGCGATCGTCGATCATTTAAATGTTCTACCACAAGTTACAACCCCTAAAACCCTTACCTCTAAAGCATTACAGCCCTTGACATCCTCTAAGCCTTTCTATACCGTAGGTAGTAATAGAGGAGGTGACTATGCCACTAAATAAATATGACAACAGAACCCTAGTTTCCGTACCGCTCAGCAATGGGTTAATTTATGTTTTCCCCACTAACGTAGATACGGTTGCGCGCACCGCGCTAGGGCATACCGTAGTGCCGGCGACCGTACCCGCATCAGCCTTTCAGGGGGGTGACAGCCCAAAACCGCGCAGGGCTAGAATTTTAACGGCTGATGGCTGGAATTCCAGTTTTGTGGCGTCAACTCCTGCCACAATTGCTGCCGCAAAAACAGCCGGATACCAAATCTCGAAACACGAAAAGAGACAGGGGCGAGTGCCGACATCTGGGAGCCGGGCTACCACAGTCTACGTAACCGTTCGCGGCATCAAATATGCATGGAATATTCCGAACGAGACGATCACTACAATAACTCAAGCAACCCTGACAGCTTTGGGTATAGAGATCGCAACTGCTGCAGATGAGGCAACTTTAGTTTGGGGTGCTTCTATCCCCAAACCCGCCAAAGCAACATTTTTTAGTGCTGCAGGACCCAGCGGTGGAGACAATTTGAGCACGTTTGTAGGGCAGGCTCAAGAGGATACTTTGCCGACAGGATGGAGGTTGAAATCCCCCAGAATTATGTTCCCAGGCGATCCGGCAGTCTAGAATTGGGTTTAACCTTCTTCAAACCTTTTCAAATTCAACAATCACGTTCAACAATCACGAAAATTCTATGGACGCAGCGACAACACCCGCGCCAACTACGGCGGAAACTCCACCAATCGATTTAGAGACTACTCCTGAATTTGCAGCATTTAAGGCTGCTCAATTAGCAGATGTAGCAGCGTACCTCGATAGTAACTGGAGGATTAAAAATGCAGAAGTGGTAATGATGCCTCGCTTTGTGTTCCCCGATCGTGAAAATCGTCGAGATTATGCCTCGGTTGCTACTGGTCGGATTTTTAGAGATGCTGACGGCAAAACCGCTATCAACCCAGCGACCGGACAAGAAATGATTTACACAGTCTGGCGAAAAGTTGAACGGCCAGAACAACCAGTAGCCGAAGACGCAAAGCCAGATATTGCTCCTCCGACTGACGCAACATAAATATGGCATGGCAACCACTGGGGGATGTAACACCCGATTTCAATTTGTGGCTGCCATTCCCCGGCGATGCGGGTGCTGGTACGGTTTTTCGCTTTCAATTCTTAAGCGGTGGAAATATCGAGAATGTGTTTAGCACCCTCTGGTTTCGGAGAGTATGGACGGCAGGTATTTTTAGAGAAAAAGAAGTTGAGTTAGTCCATAAAATATACCCGCAGGTGAACTCTTTAATTTTATGGTTGCCAATCCCCCCGGAACTAGAGGCAGCAGGATTGGAGCCATCGGGATACGAGGCGAAAAAAAATTGGTACAAATACAAAAAAGGGGCTGTCGAACCTAATTGGTATATCTCTTTAAATGTTTGGACTATCCAAGATTAATCACAATGACATCAAAGGATTTAATCGAAATTATTGCTGTAATAGTGGGCGTCGGCAGTGCAGCAGCGGCAGGAGGATTTGCCGTTGCGACTTCTCGGTCGGAAGCTCGTATCGATCGCATTTTAGGTGAGTTAGATGATTGGCACACTTTCGCTCAGAAAGTCAAGCAAAATATCAATCATAATTTGGTTGAAATTGGCTTACTGAAAACAGACGTTCGTGATATTAAACGTGTCTTGGAAATGCGTCGAGCACAATCTTTTCCAGAGGAAAATAAGCCTCCGCACACGGATTTTAACTAATGCTAAGTAATACTAAATCTGAAAATATTTATGCTGTTGCTGAAATTATTCGAGCGCTTACCCCGTTTTTCTTTGGTAGCGCCGGCTTAGTAATTATATTGTGTGCAATCCTAAACAGCGACCGTTTAGTGGGCGATCGATTTGCTTACACGATAGGCGCAGCGGGCGCATTTCTTGGCTCCGCTGCGGGAGGATTTAGCCCGCAAAATAGGCAGCAGCCACAAACTAAAGTTGGTCACGCTGATCAGATTGACATCGATCAGAGTAAGTGATTTTTTGAATGGCTTATTTTCAAGCTTCTGAATTACTGAAAAATCCTGAAGCTTCCCTCGAAGATTTACTTGTCGCACTGGAAGATTTAGGGGTAGAATATGGATACATTGTAGCTATGACCACTCATGGAATGCGTGAAGATTCAGAAATAGATTTGGTAAGAATTTTACTATTGATAAAAGCCATTAAGCTTCGGGTTCAACAGCAAAATATACATTATTAACAATATTAGTCATGAAATATCAACTAACAATTACACAACCTACTATAATCAAAAAACGCCCGCTGCAAAGTATAGTTTTACCAAGCAATGAAAAGCGTTTAATTGCCGCTGACTCAAGTTTTTATTTAAATTCCTGCAAAGACGATAGAGAGCATTGGCAAATTCGGTTTGCGGATTCTTGGTCAGAGATATGGTACATCTTTAAAAAACACTGCGTGGTTAACGAGGTTGGCTACCCGCTAATCCAGGAAAGGCCTGCATCCATCAAACTAAAAGTCCCCTACAAAAGCCAGCTTGACAATGAAGAAAATCCCACAGGTTCGTGCAATGTAACAAGCTTAGCTATGGCGATCGAGTTCCTCGATCCAGACGCAGGAGATTTAATAGGTAGGCAATTTGAAGACCATCTTTACAGGCTCATGGAAAACAACGGGTTGAGCCGCCACAATCCACAAGATTTAGCTAAGATTGTCACCGACTTTTACCATTTGCAAGATGATTTCACAGTTTTCGGCAGCTTTGAACGCTGCCGAAATCATCTTGCAATGGGCAATCCTTGCGTCATTCACGGGTATTTCACGTCATTCGGGCATATCGTTACTCTGGCGGGATACGACGCCACCGGATTTTTGGTTCACGATCCGTATGGCGAATGGTTCCCCGATGGCTACGACACGGCTGCTAGCGGTGCTTTTTTGCACTATTCTTACGATTTAATCACCCAAGTCTGTATGCCTGATGATCAATTTTGGGTTCACTATATCGAGAAAAGGTAAATAAATACAACCTGTTCCGACTCCAAAAAAATAGCGTAGACCAGTACGAGCAAGAGAAAGTGGACGCACAACCGTGACACCCCGGAAAGACGGGATATTTAATTCTTTGTAGTTTGCAAGCGTTTTTCAGCCTGTTTTTGGTAAGAGCTTAATTTGTATTTTTTGAAAAGATTGGCAGCTTGCTGGAAATCAGATCGAGCTCTGTCTTTGTCTCCCGTTCGTTCATAAGCGTCGCCACGATTTAGATAGGTGATTGCGTCATTGGGTGGGAGTATCCCAATTTTTAATGTTCTGTTAAAGCAGTCAATAGCAGATTCTAGTTTTCCGATCTGTGCGTAACTCTGACCAAGTTTAAAATCAAACTCTGCTGATTTTTGAATAAGCTGGCGGTTTTCGTTTCTAAAATCTTCCACATCTCCCACGTAATCTTCTATTTCCGCTGTACTGCCACTGGCAATCGCCTCATTCAATGCAGCCGCTCCCGATTCGTGGTATTTCCGAATGGCATCTTTATGCTTCCCGGTTGCTGCTAACTTGTCGGCAGTAGCTTCCAGCTTCTCGGAGTTTTCGGATATGTTGGAAGCCTCAGATCGAGTTAAGGCATCTGCGTAACAAGTTTTTTCCCAGCCTGGCTCAAGTTTGGTGTTCATAGGTTCAGCGGCTTCCTTGCTTGAATCTATGGCAATAGGTAAAGGGATTGGGACTGGAATGACTAAGCAGCCATGACACATTGAAAGGGCGATTGCTGCGACTGTTGGCTTAACAAAGAGCTTTTGCACAATAATAAAAATTGAAAAGGTTTGCTACTCAAATTTTCTTGCAATTTAGTGAGTGAATTAGTGCTTGCTGACATCGTGATGAGTGATAGCAAGCACCTGTGGTGTCCAACTTTCTTCAGTTGAAAAAATCAGATGCCCATTTAAACGAGATATTTGCAGCCAAGGCCGCGCCTTCGTCTTCAGGTCGATCGCCCACATAAAGTATTTCGTCAAAATTGTAAAAGCTTGCGGTCAGCAAGAGCATGCCAGCATTAGGCTTGCGAAATTTGCCGTCAATCTGTAAGTCTGTCGTTTCCCAAGAATTTTGGTTGTACAAAATTCTTGAATCTTTGCCGCAGTCTCCCCATGTTCGCCAGCACTCTTTTCCCTCAAAGTCAGGGCAAAAGTAAGCTTCTTTAATTTGTGGAAAAAGATGAAGGGCAAATTTCATTTCTAGGATGCAGTTTTCGAGCGACTTATGCCCTGCGGCCACTCCGCCCTGATTGCTAATGATTGCCATCTCCCAGCCATCGGCAGCATATTTTTTCAGGGTTTCGGCAATTCTGGGAAGTGGCTCTTGATCCCACGGGTCGCCTACGAATTTAGCGCCAGATTTGGGGAAAATCAGTGTTCCGTCTTTGTCAAGAAGCAGCAAGTTCATTGTTATTCGGAGTGTTTTAAATGTTGCCAAACTGAAGTATCGGACAAACCGACTATCTCCCCTATCTCTTGATAAGTCAGGTTTTGTGATCGCAGTTGCGATATTTTCTCCCTAACTTGTTTTAGTTCCTCTGGCGTGTAGTAGCCCGCGATATGTCGCGTCTGCACGCCCAACCTTCTTAATCTCTTGGAGATATTCTGGCTAGTGCAGTCGAAATACCTTGCGATTTCTTCGCAGGATTTTCCTTCCTCGTAGAGCTGGATTATTTTTTGGTTATCCATATTTTCTCTTGTTTCAATCCCTGATAGTATCTTAGCCTCATCGATGAAGTAGTGCAAGTCTAGTGCAAATTTTTTTTGTGACTATACAAGCCTTATCTGGTAAGCTTTTAATTAGCGAGGCAGAGGTCTGCAAAACCTCCACCCCCAGTTCAAATCTGGGTGCCGCCTTAATTTTTAGTATTTTTAATAAGTCTTAAATGCTTGTGTGACAAGGTTTTTGGGTTTATTATAGACTGTAAATTGTATTTAAGTAAGTCGGCGCTTTAAAACGCAACTATGTAAACGATGTAAAGTGTCCAAATGCTCTCTACTGGCTGACTTAAGCCTATTTACATACTGTTACATTATTCGGTTTAATCCCGCCTACCTACTTAAATGTGCATAATTGATTGCGGAAAGTAATGCAAATTTAATGCAATGCAAAAAGTGCTGACCATTAAGACCAGAGTGGGCAGAATAGTGGGAGCTAGCGGACATTAAGAGACCACTTGTTACGGGTGAATGCCATGCTGATCTTGGCGATCGCGTTTGTAAGTTTTTGCCCGATCGCCCTTCGACTTTTGCGCTTACGATTTGCGCCACGCTTGGGCGATTCGAGCGATTCGTTTCGGGCTAGATTCCTCGCTGGCTGCTAAACAGATGGGGCACAGCTTAGCCACGCATACGCAAACCTATCACCTGGCTCTCAATGAGCGCGAACAGCAGCGAGCTTACGATCGGATTTTGTCGCTGCACGCGCTTTCTGACTACACTTAGATTTTGGATTTTCTACCTAACACAGCATCATAGGGGCGTGGTTGTGCTTACGTGCCTCCCACTACAACAATTTCCACTAACTGTCCTCAAGTATTCTCAGATTTGGCAACTGTCTGATCGCTTGTGGGATGGAAATAATCTGATCCCCTTCGATGTCAAGGTATCTCAGGTTGAACAGTTGTCCGAGCGATTCTGGAATGGAGGTAATCGGATTACTTCCAATGCTAAGCTCTGTCAGATTCGACAGTTGCCCAAGCGCCTCTGGGATGGAGGTAATCTGATTATCAGAAAGGTAAAGGAGTTGCAGATTATACAGTTGCCCAAACGCTTCTGGTATGGAGGTGATCTGATTACCAAAAAGAATAAGGTCTGTCAAATTCGACAGTTGTCCAAGCGTCTCTGGAATGGTTCTAATTTGATTATCGTTGAGATCAAGCTTTCTCAGATTGAATAGTTGCCCAAGCGCCTCTGGTATGGAGGTGATCTGATTACTGTCGAGGTGAAGCTCTGTCAGGTTTGATAGTTGCCCGATCGTTTCAGGTATAGAGGTAATGCGATTTCCTCTGAGGTTGAGTTCTGTCAGGTTTGACAGTTGCCCGACAGCTTCAGGGATGGAGGTAATGCGATTGTAGCTGAGGTCAAGCTTAGTCAGGCTTGACAGTTGCTCTATCTCTCCAGGGATGGAGGTAATGCGATTTGAATAGAAGTTCAGCTCTGTCAGATTTGATAGTTGCCCGATCGCTTCAGGGATGGAGGTAATGCGATTTGAACCGAGGTTAAGTATTTTTAAGTTGGTTAATTCAAGGACAGCATTAGGAAACTCAGTTAACCTATTTCCAACCTGTCTGTCTTCATCTTGGCCCAACAGCAAAGTTTCAAGTTTTATGCACTTGGCAATTTCTGGTGGCAACTTTTTCAACTTCAGCCCCGACAAATCCAGTTTTGTCGAATTCTCCTCAGATGCTTGATCGATTCTCTGCACTGCTTTCTCTCGCGTCATGTTCTTTGCCTCTCAGTGAAATTCATTTTAGTGTGACTATGATTTTAGTCTATCTCTCGTCTATCAAGTTCTTCTTTCCGCAGTAAAACTTAGCTAAAACTGTCCGAAATTTCGGACAGTTTTAGGGTAGTGGTATTTCGTAAAGGACAGAGTAAAATACTCTATTTTGGAAGTCAGACTGGGTAAGACTCCTCGAAAGGTCGATTATTCTTCATCCTTTACGAAAAGACACTACCCGTACTCCTACGCGATATTTGATTTTTTGTAGATGTCTATTGACTACGATCGCAAATCGTCGATCAGTTTTTCTATAGCCATACTTTTTGTGGTTTCATCCGGTAGAAGATTAAACACTTTCTGTAAAAGTTCTGGAGACGCATTTTTAATCAACCAATCTTCACCCGAATTATCCCCAAGATTTAAAAAATACTTTAAACGTTCCTCTATAGCTTCCTTATCTGCTTTATCCAGTTGTGCAACTCGCTTAAGCCAATCCCCTTGCGAATCTTTAAAACAGTTAGCATCAACAGTACATATCTGATGCACTAGAGCGAAGGAATTCTTAGAAAGACCATTTGTGCTTGTAGAATTAATCGGATATACAGTTGGCAAACCTTTATAGGTTTCTTGTGAAGTCAACGGAATCAGCGTCAAAGTTTGGATGTATTTAGATTCATCTTGAAATTGGTCACTTGTCCAAACGATATAAGGATGCTCTCCCCGAAAAACCCGACTCGAATTAATCACCTGAGTGCAAGAAATTGTCTTGCACTCAATCTCCCCTGGTTCATTTATCTCATAAATATGATGATGACCGAGTTTGCAACGAAGAGATACTCTATAGGGATTGATAAAATAAATCCAACCTTGACGCGGTTTTTGTCCAGCCACTCGCTCACTCCAATTCACTCATTAACTTTTCTCTTTCTTTGTATAGATTAAGTCTCACCTGTTCCTCTGGTTGGTGGCTATATCTAACCTCAAGCATGGGAGCAGTGCTATAGACATATTCTAGTAACTGATTCAGTTTATCCTCTCCTGAACCTGCCCATTCTCTCCTGATGTTGTCAAGTATGAGCTTCAGACCTAAAGGTAACTTTAAATCATCCACATTACCTGCTCCCTCACCAAGTCTGATGAATATACTGTCTCCCTGAGATTCTTGAACAATCTCTTTGCCATTCATTTGATTTAAAGCAGCCTCTATGCCTTCATTCCAAGGCCCATAGTAATAATAACGCCAATCTAAATCAGTAAGCTGCTTGTCTGTCCATTTGACCGCATAAAGATCAGCTAAGTACAAAAACTTGATTAACTGCGTTTTTGTAATATAGCCTTTTGTTGCGTACACAAAGTATTTGATCAGGTTTTCTAGCATGGCTTTCCTTCTTTTAATTTCAAAAAGCTCCCTAATTAATCTTATAATTTGTTCGCTCAATTTAACTTTATTCTATTATATCATCCAAAGGAAAGCTTGGCTATTAAAGCAGATAAAAAATACCCAATGGTAACAAATAGAGTGTGTGCGTCCAAGAGTGTATTCTTCAAAAGTTGAATTGCCGTCTAAGAAATATTTTGAAGGATTATCGCTCGCTTTAATATTTGTTGGGCAACTCCATAATAGTTAGGATTTTCTAACCCTTCTAATTCATGTTCGATATCTTCCCAATCCCCTAGCTTGCTTTTCCACTTACCATCCTCTTCTTGTCTGGCTGCGTGCTGTGGCTGGCCATTATAGGTGTAGATTGCTATTTTTTGAAACCCCGCTTCAAGGTCACGATTCTCGCAAGGTTCATATCCAATAGTTTGATAAGCTTGGATAAAAGCTTCCAGCGTTAACTCTCTTGAAACACCATCCGGCCAGTACCCATCAGGGTCTACCGGGTCCCATCTGCATTCCTCTTCTCCAGCAGCAAAAGCAAAACAATTATAATCTACTGTTTCTTCACTTGTTACTTGATATTCAGTAAGCTCTAAGTTAGGAAATCTCAATATTTTTCGGTACTCTAGCTTACCACTCATAACCGTGTTCTTTTCCCCATTGTATCCAGGCTTGGGCCATTTGCTTCATTCGGCCGCGCTGTTCGGGTTTTACCGGATTGTCACCAGTAATTGCCCTCAACGCCCAAAACCAATGGTCTGGCTTTTGTTCGAGGTCACGCAAAATCAAGGGGATAACTGGCTGTCCCATGCCGATAATTCTCTGATAAGCCTGGTGCATTGATTTCTGTGTAACTAATGATAGCATCCCCGTTTCGACGCGCCATTCTTCGGCGAACTTCTTAAACTCTGCTTCTAGTTCTACCTTGCTTTTAATCGGGAAGTCATCAGCAGGAATTCCTGAAGGCAACAAATATACTTTTAAAACATCTTTGGCTTTTGATGCCGATTCTAAAAAGCTATTCGGCATCAACAAGCTATTAAGCTTTTCACAAAATCGCTCTTTTTCTTCGGTTGATAAGTTAGAGAGTTCTTCAAATTCATCAACAGCCGCAATAAGCTCATCTGCTAGTTCTTCCACCGTCCAAGCATAAGTTTTCTTTAAAGCGTATATAGGAATAATACTCTCTAGTATATTGACTAAATCATCATGGTTCGTGTTTTCTACCTCTGACTCTACGTTTCTGACTAAATCATCAATAGGCAACGCAGGGACTGTTTTTCTCAACGCAGTCAAAATAGCCTCAAACACTGAGTTGTCCAAGGCTATAATTTTTTCGATGCCGGATTGATATTGGCGATGTATTTTTAAAGAAGGCATATTAGTTTTCTTGTCTTTCCTAAGAGAAAGTTAACTTGAGACTAATTGGCTTACTTATACATTCCTTCAAACACAAAGGGTAAGGTGCGCTAGGCGCACCCTACAAGTAGAGTCTGTGCGTAAGTCCTAAATTAGCAATCTTACTCAAATCATCACATTTTGCTGATAATTCTTTGCAGGATTTCCACCCCTGATACCGCTTGCCAGCCAAACAGCCCCAAGAGCACAATATTCAGAAAGATGTGAGTGTTTCTCGCCCAATCACTGCCTTTTTGCATCAAAGGAGTCAGCGAGGCTGCGATCGCAATTATTGCCATCATTCCCAACCCTGCTAGCAAGTGCGGGCCCACAAATAGCTTGCCGTTGTTGATGTAGGTGACAGCCATCCCGACGATCGCCACCGTAACCATCAAGGCTAACAGCAAAGAACCCATCTGGTGGTGCTTGACGTTGAATTTGCCCTTAAGTAACTCTTTTTTGACTTCGCCTTCGGCACTTCTGGTACGTCGGATTTGAATGCCCAGATACAAAGCATAAAATGAGATGGCCAGCAGTACCCACATTAAAACAGGGTGGATGAATTGGCTCCAAACTTTCACTGACTGAGGAATTTCGAGATTCATAGTGTTCTGAGGATTAGCAAACATAGCTAGTAAAAGTATAGTCATTTATGACATGACATGGGAGGCATTAAGTCCCTCCCCCTTCACTTTCACTTTAAGCGGATTGACCCGCCTCGGCTGAACTACGCAGCTCCCTATCAAGAAAGCTAAACGCATTTGGGATTGCTTTTCTCAAAATGTTGTAAGAAGCGTTAACATCGGAGTTAATTAATTGACCGACTGATGTCTTGTACAAACCTCTTTTGATCCGCCTGCCACTAAATACAATATCCTTATCTGTCTTTCCATAGACAGGGATTGGATATAAATCGAGAAAATTAGACCGAGATGTATAAGATTCTTCTTGCTCTAGTACCTTGATTCCAACTAATCGAGCTTTGTATTCCAACATCTCAATTAGTCGAGCGTGGGGAATACTGACAAAGTTTTGATTAGTTTGCTTTCCCAAATCAATCTCAGTTTTCCATTGTACATTCTTGCCAATTACCAACGTCCCAATTTCTTTGGCGATTAAAAGGTCAACAATCAGGCGACTGGTATGATGCAAGTAATTATCAATTTTTGGGTGGCGACAGCGAGTTAACCGTTGAATGCGGGATGAACTCTTGCGACTTCCTTTTAATTGAGATTGTAACTGTGCTTTACGTTTGTTGTAGAACTGATTGATTGATTTCAAGAGTCGCCCGTTAATCAGTAGCGGGATAAAACCCGGCTGATTTGAAGTTAACGCCACTAAGTTATTCAGTCCTAAATCAATACTAGCTACGAATTTATCATCGCTGATGGTGGACTCCGACTTGTCATAAATTACCTCAATCACATAAGAATCACATTTGGGAACCAACCTAACTTGACAAATTCGATCGGGATTTACTTTGGTTTTGATTGATAGATTAGTAGCCGAAAGCTTAATAATCCCTTTCTTCAACAGTTTGCTACTAATTGCTTGTATTGTGTATACGAGAATGTTTCGCCCTTTGACCTTATCCTTGTACTTGGGCATTTTTGGGCTACCAGTGAATTTAGAGGAATCAACTTTGTAAGCTTTAACCGCTTCAAAAAAGGATTTCCAATTCTTATCTAGTATCATTAAGATTTGCTGACTGACTTTTGCGGGCATTGCCTTGTATGCTTGATGAGACTTCATCAAACGGTTCATTTCGTTGTAATTGATGTAACTCCATCCATAAACAAAACTCTGACGAATGACGTAGTTAGCAGCATTGTAGAGATTCTTGGATTTAAAAGCTAATTCATCAATCTGGGCGAAACGGTATTCCGTAGATTTAATGATATGCCTCTCTGCTAGTTGCATTTAGTACCTGTATTTTTCAAAGATCGCAACATTTTATTGTTTGACTTTCCTGACTATATGATACTACTATTGTTTATTGATGCTTACAAACTTAATCAAGTTTTATGATACTTCATAAAACTTAGCATACCAGTCAGGCCGTCTCGTGCGACGGTAAAAATATACGGTATGAGAGACTATTATGCCTGCCACTAAACAAGACGCTGTATTGATTCAAGCCGCCAAGACTGGCAACATTATTCACGTCCAAGCTTTACTCGCTAAGAATGTTAACGCTAACGCCAAAGACTCTGAGGGGACGACGGCTTTGATGTTTGCTGCCCAAAAGGGCTATACAGAAATCGTGCGTATTCTACTAAACAATGACGCTAATGTCAACCATGTGAGCAGGCGTTTTGGCTTGACAGCTTTGATGCTGGCGGCGGCTCACAAACAGGCTGACTCTGTGCGGCTGTTGCTGGCTGCGGGTGCTGATGTTAATGCTAAAAATGATGATGGAAGTACCGCTTTGATGGCTGCTTCTCTGAAAGGTGATATCAATGTTATCCGGCTTTTACTTGATGCTAATGCTGATGTAAATGTGCGAGATAAAGATGGAGATTCAGCTCTGAAAATAGCTGCTTTATCGGGTCACGAAGCTGTTGTCAAAGCTTTGGCAGATGCGGGTGCTGTTGCTGACAATTCTATGCTGTTTTTAGCTGTCCGTCAAGGAAGCGCTGAAATTGTGCGAATTTTGCTCAATTGTGGGGCGGATGCTAATGTTAAAAATCTAGAAAGCAAAACTGCTTTAATGCTGGCTGCGACGGCGGGAAATTTGGCTGTTGTCGAGGCGCTGTTGGCTGCTGGTGCTGATGTCGAAATTCCCGACAAAAACGGAGAAACTGCTTTAACTTTGGCTGCGGATGCCGGCAATACTGATGTGGTGCAAACTTTGCTTGGTGCGGGTGCTAATGCGAATGTGAAAAATGGAGATGGGGGTACGGCTTTGATGGCCGCTGCTGCTGGGGGAAATGCGACGATCGCCCATATCTTACTCGATGCTGGCGCGGATATCAACGCTAAGGATAAAGATGATGAAACTGCTTTGAATTTTGCGGTGGTTGAAGGCTGCGAAGATGTGGTGGAATTGCTCTTAAACCGAGGTGCTAGTGTCGGTGCTAGAAATCGGTTGGGCGATACGCCTTTACTGGTGGCGGCTGTTCACGGCCATAGTGCGATCGTATCGGCTTTGCTGCAAAAAGTAAACTCAAATCGGGATGAGTTTCTGAATGCTAAAAACTTTGGGGAGACTGCTTTGACGCTGGCTGCGTTTCACGGACATACCGAGACTGTGAAGGCTTTGCTTGACGGCGGTGCTGATCCCAATGTCCCGGCGGATTTGGGGAAAACGGCTTTAATGAAGGCGTGCGATCGGGGTTATGTGGCGATCGTCCAATTATTAATCGAAAAAGGTGCGGATGTCAACTTGCTCGATGATTCGGGCGCAACCGCTGTAATGTGGGCTGCACATCGGGGTTGTGTCGGTGCTGTACAGGTTTTAATTGATGCTGGTGCAGAACTAAACCACAAAAATCCGGGAAATTATACAGCTTTAATGCTGGCTGAGTTTAAACGTTATTCCAGTGTGGTGAAATTGCTCAAAAGTGCTGGAGCACGGGAGTAAGAATGAAAGAGTTTTGAGTAAGGTAATTCTGTCATTCTGAGGGTAGGCTTTGGGAAGTGAAGAATCTCAGATATGGGGACTTATACCAATTTTATATGAGGCTGCATAGAATCTGATCCCCCCTAACCCCCCTTAATAAGCAGGGCTGTTTCATTCTCACCAAAAACGAGGCTTTTGTAGGGGTAGTGCTACCCCTACTCCCCGTGCCTACCCCCGCCACCAACCCTCGAATGGGGGTTTCAGGCCAAAAGGGCCGGCACGGGGGCACGGCCCCTACCAAGAATGAAACCGCCCTGCCTTAATAAGGGGGAGTAGGGGGTGGACAAGAGCTGGGTCAAAGTCAACCCCTACTCCCCTCCCGCGGGGGATTTAGGGGGATCGAAATATATGCCACTTCACATTAAATTGGTATTATGCACTGTAACGATGTGGCAATAGTTTGAGATTCTTCGCTTCACTCAGAATGACAAAATTAGGTGATTAGTGCGTCCAGGACAATGAATTAACCTCAATTTGCTTTTCGCACCCAGCCGTTAATAGTAAAGCGGCTATCAGCAAAAGCTTTTGAGGGACAGCTAACTCGCAAAACTTCGTGCATATAGCGACTCAGAAAAAATACGATGCTATTATTGCGCGGTTCAACAGTTCTGAATGTCTCGTCCGCCACATAAAAATTGTTCTCGATTTTGCTGTCATAAATCAGCAATTCACCACCTGAAAAAGCCTTGGGCTCTCGATAGAAATAGTAAACGTAAGTAAAAAACCGGCTGGCTGTATCTGCCGAGCCGCTGTCGTTGTGAAGTTTGTAAAAGTTGTTGTCATTGTGCATGGTTAACTGAGCTTCTATCTCACCCAGCGGAAATGATGGAATATTTAATTTTTGCAGCACGTCGGGGAGAATTGCTTTGATGCGATTAACCATCAGTTCGGAAAATTCGGGGAACGAGTGGAGTACCATCGAACGGCGGTAATCTTCGGCATTGGTTGAGGTGCTGGTAGTCACAAATTGTGATTCTTTTGCTAAGACATATTTAAGGAGTTTGTTCTTTTCAGCAGGTGTCAAAAAGTTATCTATTTGGGCGTAGCGAGATATTAAGTCGTCATTTACCGGCGGCGCAGGGGCAGGAATTTCTGCGGGAATTTCTGCGGGAATTTCTACAGGAGTTGCAGGCTGCTGCGGTTGCAGTTGCTGCAAGTAAATTGGGGGTTCTGTGACTAATCCGACTAGGTGTTCGGCGGGAAAAAAAAGGGTGGAACGCCCGTCGTCTATGGGGATTTGAAATAATGGCGAAAAACCCAGTGTTTGTTGGGTGCGATCGACTAATGTTTTGATCAGGCTGTGGAATAATGGTGTATCAGATTTGAGCGTGACGGTGCACTGATGTCCGCCAGTGAGCAGGATTTTGACTTTTACGTCTTCAGGTTTAATTTGCGGTTGAATTGTGCTAGTCATAGCCGTTAGTTATAGCAGAAGGAAAATTTTTTTAGGGCGGGCTAGAAGCCCAACCCACAATAGAACTGGAATTGACTCTTTTCTTTGTGAAACAGGCCGGTAAGCCTGTTTGTGGCGGGCTCGCGTGCCCAACCCCTACTCCCCACAATAGAATTAACTCTTTGTGGAACAGGCCGGAAAGCCTGTTCATAATAGAGGTGCAAAATGTCATTGCTACGAACTTAATTAATGCAAGAAGTGGCGGATATCAGTGAAAACCATTGTGATTCCGAGTTGGTTGGCGGCTTCAATGGAATCTCGATCGCGCATACTTCCTCCCGGTTGGACGATCGCAATTATGCCCGCCTCAGCCGCAGTTTTGACTGAATCGTCGAAGGGGAAGAAACCATCGCTAGCCAAAATCGCTCCTTTGCTTTTGTCTCCTGCTTGTTCCAATGCTAGTTTAACCGAACCGACGCGATTCATTTGTCCGGCGCCGACACCGATTGTAGTGCGATCGCGCGTGACAACGATCGCATTTGATTTGACGTGTTTCGCTACTTTCCAAGCAAACAGCAATTCTTCCAACTCTCCCGCCGTCGGCTGTTTCTCAGTAACAATCCGCCATTTGCTAGTTTGTTCTACTACATTATCTGAGTCTTGCACCAGCAAACCGCCTGCAATTATTTTAACAGTTTGTGGCGGCCCTTGAGTCAAATCTGGCAAAATTAATACTCGAACTTTCGCCTTCTTCTTGATAATTTCTTCGGCTTCTGGTTCGCACCCCGGCGCGACGATACATTCTAAAAATGTTTGAGTTAACGCCGTTGCGGTAGCAGCATCAATCGGGCGATTGAGGGCGACAATTCCGCCGAAAGCTGAGACTGAATCGGTGTCGAAGGCTTTTTGATACGCTTCAGAAATAGTTGTTCCCAAGGCTGTGCCGCAAGGATTTGTATGCTTCAGAATAGCCGCGGCGGGTGTGTCAGGGAATTCTACAATTAGTCGCCTTGCTGCTTCTAAATCTACTAAATTATTGTAGCTTAATTCTTTGCCTTGCAGGATGGTGCTAGTCGTCCAGCCTGTCGGTGTACTTCCGCTTTGATACCAGGTGGCGGCTTGATGGGGATTTTCGCCGTAGCGCAGAGTTTGCAACTCTTTTCCTGATAAATTAAACTCGTCTGGTAGCGAAGAACCTTCAGCGGATTGGCTGCTGCTGAGATAAGTTGCGATCGCGCGATCGTAGTTGGCTGTATGTTTGAAGGTTTCTAGCGCACATCTTTGCCGAAACTCTAAGGATGCTTCGCCGCCATTTTCCCGCAGTTCTTTTAAATAAGTATTGTACTGTTCTGGGTCGCACAAAACTGTCAAATGAGCGTGGTTTTTTGCTGAAGCTCTCAGCATCGCCGGCCCGCCGATATCTATCTGCTCAATGGCGTCTGCTAGAGTAACTCCGGGTTTAGAAATTGTCTCTTCAAATGGATACAAATTGACTACAACTAGATCGATCGCCCGAATTTGATTTGCGGTTAAATCTGCAAGGTCTTCCGGTACATCGCGGCGTGCTAAAATGCCACCGTGGATTCGTGGGTGAAGTGTTTTGACTCGCCCTCCCAAAATTTCGGGGGAACCAGTATATTCCGCAACTTTGGTGACTGGGATGCCTGCTTCTTTGAGGGCCGTTGCTGTCCCGCCACTACTAATTATGTCAAATTCAAATTCTTCTACTAGACTGCGCGCTAAGTCGATTAGTCCGGTTTTATTGGATGTGCTCAGAAGTGCTAGACGTGCCATTGGTTTGAAGTTGCGATCGCAAAAATAGACAGGTTATATTCTATACCAAGTCTGGTGGCAGGCACATGATTTGGTAATGGCTAATTATGATTATTTTTAATAAACAAAGATGAGTTCGCTTATTTTTGCCCAGATTTTTTGTCAAACCTATATAATATTTTATACTGACCAGTGGCTTCTAAATATTTAGGACTTGCGCGTGGAACTGATTATTTTGTGAGTGCGAGGGGGATTGCAGCCCTATCCAGCTTTCACAGTTCGTGTCGCTACGTAAGTGTCAATGTTGTTGAAATTACTTAATAAAACTTAATAGATAATTCTAGGCGATCGCTCTTGAATTTTAACGATGTCTTATGATGAATTCTAAAAGTAATGTGCTAGCATCGGGTGTAAATTGCTCTCTCCCTAAAATTCTAGGAAAATTGGGCGATCGCAACACCTTAATCTAGAAAATAATTTGGTAGGGTTGAAATATGTTTTTTCAAGAAGCCGAGCCCGAAAATAAACTCAGTAATATTAGCAGGAATCATAAAAAAACTGCTCCCAATCAGGCCAATAGAACAGGCTACCAACAGATTTCAAAAAAAAGAGTCCAGAATTCGACCGAGGCCAACATTTCCGAAGCTTATAGTGTTAGTTTGTGCGAATTGCAGCAGATGGAGCGAGCAATGGAACAGCTAAAGCAGGATTTGAAAGCTAGCGAATCTCGGTTTCGGAATGTGATAGAAAAAAATGCCGACGGCATCGCAATCGTTAACAAGCGAGGACTTGTCTGTTTTGCCAACCCGTCAGCAGAAGCGCTGTTTAACTGCAAAGCAGAGGAACTTTTAGGTCAAGCATTTTTTGGCAATTTAGTAGTAGAAGTTTCAGCTTGCGACATTGAGATGGCGACGGATATTATTCCCCAAGTTGGAAAAACAGAAGCACCAGGAACTCGCGTCGTGCAAACAGAAGTTGAAGCTATTCGCAAGCAAAAAGCAAATGCTGTAGTAGAAATGCGGGTGGTGGAAACGGAATGGGATGGAGAAATGGCTTATTTAGCTACGCTGCGGGACATTACCGATCGCAAGCGCGCAGAAGAAATGCTTTGGTTGTACGATCGAGCTATCGCAGCTACTAGCACCGGAGTTACGATTTCTGACGCCACTGACCCCGAAAATCCAATTATTTATTGCAATCCCGCATTTGAAAGCATGACAGGTTATCGGCGACAGGAAATAATCGGAAAAAACGGCCGATTTTTGCACGGAAGCGATACCGACCCGGCGGCAGTAGAAATAATTCGCCAAGCCTTGCAAACAGAAAGCGAATGCAAGGTAATATTAAAGAATTACCGCAAAGACGGAACCGCTTTCTGGAATTGTTTCTCAATATCTCCTGTGCGCGATCGAATGGGAAAATTAACTCATTTTATAGGCGTACAGAGAGACATCACTGAGCGCAAACAAGCCGAAGAAGCCTTGCATAATTCCGAAGCACAAAGCAGAGAACAAGCCGCTCAACTAGCCGCCACACTTGAGCAACTCAAAGCCACTAATTCCCAATTAGTTCAAAGCGAAAAAATGTCTAGTTTGGGATTGCTACTTGCCGGGGTCGCTCACGAAATTAACAACCCAGTCAGCTTCATTTACGGCAATCTCGCTCATCTCACAAATTATACTCAAGACTTGTTTCACCACCTCGAACTTTATCAACAGCACTATCCTAATCCCGTCGCCGAAATTCAGCAGGCAAGAGAAAAAAATGATCTCGATTTTTTAGCTGAAGATTTACCTAAAATACTGTCTTCAATGAGCGTTGGTGTCGAGCGGATTTGCCAGATTGTGCAGTCGCTGCGGAACTTTTCGCGGCATGACGATTCACAGATGAAACCCGTTAACCTCCACGAAGGTATTGACAGCACGCTGTTAATTCTCAATCACCGTTTGAAAGGGAGCGGAGAAAAGCCGCCAATTCAAATTGTCAAACAATACGGAGAATTGCCAACTGTTGAGTGTTTTGCTGGGCCGATAAATCAAGTTTTTATGAATATTCTCAGCAATGCGATCGATGCTTTAGAAGATGCCAACAGTAGGCAAAATTGTCAAGAAATGCTAGAAACTCCCAGCCAGATTAGGATTGGTACGGAAGTTGTCGGCAATTTTGTAGAAATTAAAATTGCCGACAACGGGCCGGGAATACCTGAGCAAGTCAAACAGCAGATATTCGATACATTTTTTACTACCAAACCCATTGGCAAAGGCACGGGAATGGGTTTGTCAATTAGCTATCAAATTATTGTAGAAAGACACAAAGGCGAATTAAATTGTACTTCGGAATTGGGCAAGGGCACGGAATTTACTATCAGAATTCCGATCGCACCTTAGTGCAGAATGTGCAATCCGCGCCTTACCAACGTGATATATAGGCAAGCAAGCGAGCGGGACGCTCGCACTCCTAAAAAACGAGAAAAATCGTTTTTTCTCGTTCCCAGACTCTGGCTGGGAACGCATACTTAGAGGCTCTGCCTCCCCATTCTAGAAACAATTTCAGGGTGTTTTTCGGCTCACATTACCCGCATAAAAAGCGAATTAAAAAACCTCTGCACCCTCCAACTTCTTAAAAGTTTCAACCTTAGCCCTCGCCGCTTCCCCGCAAGTCTTCGGCGTCGGAAACATCTTCCCAGGATTCGCCAAACCTTTCGGATTAAACACCTGGCGCACCCACTGCATCGTCTCCAAATCTACCTCCGAAAACATATCCGGCATAAAACACTTCTTGTCAGCGCCGATGCCGTGTTCCCCCGAAAGACTTCCCCCAACTTTCACGCAAAGCCTGAGAATTTCCCCGCCCAATTCTTCCACCTTTTCCAGCGCACCTTTTACCGAGTTATCGTACAGAATCAGCGGGTGCAAATTCCCGTCTCCCGCATGAAATACATTAGCAATTCGATAACCGTATTTCTCGCTCAAGCCCTCAATTTCTTTCAAAACATAAGCCATTTGCGTTCGTGGAATCACGCCGTCTTGCACGTAATAATCCGGGCTGAGATGACCCGCCGCCGCAAAAGCAGCTTTCCGCCCTTTCCAAATTTTTAGGCGCGTTTCCGCGTCGGTTGCCGTGGTGATATTTCGTGCTCCGTTATGCTTGCAAATATCAGCAATCCGCTGTTTGTTTGTGGCAACTTCCACTTCTAAACCGTCGATTTCTACGAGGAGAATTGCCGCCGCATCGCGGGGATAACATCCAGTTGCTACCACATCTTCCACAGCATTGATGCTGATGTTATCCATAATTTCCATGCCGCCGGGAATAATACCAGCGCTGATAATATCGGAAACTGATTCGCCCGCTGCTTCTATACTGGAAAAATCCGCTAGGAGAACGCAAATCGATTCCGGCGCTTTGAGAATTCGTAAAGTAACTTCTGTGGCGATTCCTAATGTGCCTTCGGAACCGACAAATACACCAGTTAAATCGTAACCGGGCATTTCGGAAATTTCGCCACCGACATCGACAATTGAACCGTCGGGAAGTACCAATTTTAATCCTAAAACGTGATTTGTTGTGACTCCGTATTTGAGGCAGTGAACGCCGCCAGAATTTTCGGCAACGTTGCCGCCAATCGAACAAATAATTTGACTGGAAGGATCGGGGGCGTAGTAGAAACCGGCGCCGCTAACTGCTTGCGTTACCCAGTTATTAATTACTCCCGGTTGCACGACTACTTGCTGATTTTCTAAGTCTACTTTCAGGATTTTTCGCATCAGGGCAGTAACAATCAGCACGCAGTTTTCTACAGGCAAAGCGCCGCCGGAAAGGCCGGTGCCTGCGCCTCTAGCCACCCAGGGAATTGAGTTGCGATCGCATATTTTGACCACTTGCGCCACTTCCTCGGTAGTTCGAGGCAATACCACCAGGGCGGGGCGCTGGCGGTAGCTGGCGAGTCCGTCGCACTCGTAGACAATCAATTCTTCGCGGCGCTGCACGACGCCATTTTTGCCAACTACAGCCTCGAATTCTTTAATAACGGGTTTCCAGTTGCGTTCTGTTTCTACGGCTATCATTAGTGATTTTTATTAGGGAACTATCAATAATATTGTTGCAAATTTTACTAAGTTTAGCCAATTATTTTTCTAAGGGTTGCAATATTGACACAGGGAAGGATCGGCAGTGTCTCGACCGTCGGGAAATAGTTTTTCTTTAGTATAACCGCAGTTTTTGCATTTATAGATTGCCGATCGCACTAGCTGAGTCGGAAAATAGCAAAGTCCGCAGGGCAATCCGATTTTCGTCTCAGCAATATCGAACCCCGGCCAACCGCACTCCGGGCAGAATTGCTTAAATTTTTTAACTAAATCGAGAGTTGCATTTTCGATGTTTTTCATCCGAGTTGGATTGTACATCGCCCGCATATCTGTTTCGATGTGAACTCGGCCGGTTGACGATTTTTTTAAGCCTGCTGTAACAGCGTCAAAAAGTTTTTTTTCTGTCCTAATTCCCTTGACAATTTCGCCGTTACCGAGGGCAGCGTCGCCAACTACAACCACCAGTCCATGTTCGGGAAATCCCGCTTTTTTCGCAAAATCATCTGCTTCTTGTATACTGGAAACTAACTGGTGACTGTAGTTAGTTTCCACGGAGAAAGAGTCACCGATTAGTTCTAGATTGTTGGTTCGATCTAATAAAATTACGATTTCTCTGTTAGCTGGCAGATACGGCATCATTGGGTGAGGGCCGAAAAAACCTTCGCTGGCAAAGGCAAGAGTTTCGCCCGCAATTTCTAGGGCTTTTTGTGCTTTATGGCGAGCCGCTTCTATTTGTGTTCCTAAGCGTTTAACTTCTCTGGTGAAGGTGCCGAATGCGTCAGTGTCAAGCGCCGCAGGTACTAGGATATTTACGCCCAATTCTCGTTCCAAAATGGGAGCCATTACCCGTTCTTTTTGGTGCATGGTAGCAATAACTGCGGTGCGATAGCTCAATAATTGATTGGGATTCACAGGCTCATAAATATTAGACATACAGCAGCATCATTTTAGGAAAAAAAACTCACATACACCCTTTCCACCGCCCCACAACCGATAGAAACCCTGACTTAACTTGCGAGTAAAAATTTTAGACCTCAGTTAAATATTCATGATATTCACCTGTGGACTTAATTTAAAATTCTTCAATCTAAAATCTAAAATCTAAAATCTAAAATCTAAAATCTAAAATCGTATTAGTTCCCTCCAGTCACTCCCCCAGCTTGACCTCTGAGTACAAAAATTACTCCTGTCATAATTAGCCCCACGCCTACCAACCGCAGCGGCGGCAAAGGCTCGTGAAATATCAGTTTGCCACCTAAAACAGTAAACAAGTAACTAATTGACAGTAAAGGTGAGACTATGCTAAGGTGTGCCCGCGACAAAACTACAATAAAGCCGATCGAAGAAATTGCATACAAAGAAAGACCACTTACTATCAAAGGCTCAGTAGCCATTGCTATAATTTTTTCTATTAAATTAGCAGCGCCAATGGGCCCTAATATTTTAGCTCCTGCCTTCAGACTGAATTGACCGGCGACGCCGCACAATATTGCAGCCAGCAATAACAAAAACACGCTTCTATTCATAAGTTTATTAACCTATAGTACAATCAAAAATTGCCGTTCCCAAAACCGGAAAAACTTTAATTAAGTTTTGCTAGGTTTTATTCACCACTAATATTTTTAGCAGAGATACAGGAAAATCAAGTATGGTCGATCGCGATCGAGAGTGGAACCCATATATGGCAGAGCCGACCAACCCAACCGGAGAATATACTCTAGAACTATCGATACTCATGCCTTGTCTGAACGAAGCAGAAACTTTAGAAATCTGCATCGAGAAGGCACAGAAGTTCCTGCGCGAACTTGATATGGCCGGCGAGATCATCATAGCAGACAACGGCAGCACTGACGGTTCTCAAGATATCGCTACCAGAATGGGAGCGAGAGTTCTGCCCGTAGCAGCTAAAGGCTAAGGCAGCGCTCTGATGGGAGGAATCATCGCAGCCCGCGGAGTTTATATTATCATGGGCGATGCTGACGACAGCTACAATTTTTCCAACCTCGGCGCTTTTGTCAACAAATTGCGAGAAGGTTTCGACTTAGTGATGGGAAACCGCTTTCAAGGGGGCATCAAACCGGGTGCAATGCCGCCGCTGCACAAATATTTAGGAAATCCGGTGCTGACATGGGTTGGGCGGCTATTTTTTGCAAGTCCCGTCGGCGATTTTCACTGCGGACTCAGGGGTTTTAGGAGAGACTCAATTTTGAAACTCGACTTGCAAACAACGGGGATGGAATTTGCTAGCGAAATGGTAGTCAAGGCCTCTGTATACAAGCTGCGGATAACTGAAATCTCAACCGTACTTTCTCCCGACGGGCGCAGCCGTCCGCCGCACTTGCGAACTTGGCGAGATGGCTGGCGGCACCTGCGATTTTTGCTGCTTTACAGTCCTCGGTGGCTGTTTTTGTATCCGGGTACTGCGCTGATGATTGGGGGCATAATTATCGTGGTTTGGCTGTTACCCGGTACTCAAAAGATTGGGAGTATCAGCTTTGATGTACACACGTTGCTTTATGGTGCGATCGCAATTATCATCGGTTTTCAAGCAGTAACTTTCGCTTTTTTCACCAAAATTTTCGCCATCAGCGAGAAATTCCTGCCGGAAGACCCCAAAGTCAACAAAATATTTCGCTATGTCACCCTAGAGACAGGATTGATTGTCGGAGTCACGCTGATATTAATCGGAATAGTTGGCTCGTTCTTGTCATTAACTATCTGGAGCGAAACGGCTTTTGGTACTCTCGACCCTTCTAAAACTCTGCGTTTGGTTATTCCCTCGCTCACTTGCCTGACTGTCGGTTTGCAGATGGTTTTGTCGAGCTTTTTTCTCAGCGTGCTGAGCTTGAAGCGTAGGTGATCACATTAAAGTTACTGGCAACCGTCCTCAAAACTAAATTTCCATGCAGAGGAAGTTCAGGGCGATCGCCATGCAGGCAACATCGGGGCGATCGCAATGCAGGCAAAATCAGGGCCGCAGGAGCCAAATTTCAGACTATCTGGTATAATAAAATAGCCAGCTCTAATAATTTTCAATAGCTATGAACTATGAAAACTCAAGAACTTCGCCAGAATCTTAAGCAATCCATAGATCGCTTATCTCCTGAACGGCTGATCGTTGTGGCTGATTTCTTAGCTTATTTAGCAGAACGTGAAAGCAATGAAGCTACGGTGGAATTATTAAAAATTCCCGGTTTTCTTGAAGTATTTAATAAAGCCCAAAAAGATGTAGCAGCAGGTAAGGTGACGACCGTTGAGCAACTCAAACGAAAATACTGATGAAAGTCTAAAGTTTTATTCAGTCGTTCTTAGCTTTGATGCTCAGGAGTTTTTTGAAGAAGCATCAGCTTCTTTACAACGCAAGCTAGATATAGCAACCCTAAATCATTCGCCTAATTATTGTAGGGGCAATCCCCCTGTGGTTGCCCCGATAGATAGGGGGTAGGCACGGGGAGTAGGGGTAGCACTACCCCTACAAATTTACATGAATGATTTAGGATTGCTATAGATGTTTTGAGATGTTGAAAACTGACCCTCGCAGTCATCCAAATATTAAGCAACTCAAAGGCGAATTAGCTGGATACTATCGCTATCGCGTTGGAGATTATCGGGTAGTTTATGAAATTGATGATGAGCAAAAGCGTGTGGTTGTGACTGTTATTGCTCATCGTCGTGAAGTGTATTAGGGCGCACTTTGGGAAGAAAAGGGCGATCGCACATTTATTTATTCACTGCTTTTTACGTGATGTTCAACATACGAGCGCAGCACAGCGTTCATTAAAGATTGATAGCCTTTTCCTTGGCTTTTAAACCAATCTAATACATCGCTATCAACTCTTAAAGAAATAGCTTGTTTTGTCAGTGGTGTTACGAGTTTTGCTTTTGCCCAAAAATTCGCATCTAATTCAGGAATATCAGAGGTATCGATCGCAGATTCTGGAATATTTTCTAATTTTTCAAGTCGTTTGCGCGAGATAGTCATATTCAAAGTACCTAAAAATGTATATACAAAGCGTATATACTTAGAGTATAGCATAAAGGGCGATCGGATACTCACTCAGGCGGGCCAAAGCGATCGGGCAAGTCATCAAGAGTTAACCGGCGCGATCGCAAAAAATTTGCCAAAGCTTTCATCTGGGCAATTGTGAATGTCGGCACGTTATCTCCGGCTTCCCAGCGACTCACAGTGCGTACCGATGTCCCAATTTGCCGAGCAAATTCTTCTTGGGACATTCCTAACTCATCTCTGAGTTTTTTCAGCGGTGATTCGCCAGCTTCTTCTTGAGGTTGTCTTCGCTTAATCATTACAAAATGTGACATAGTGTCTAGACTACTTGACAAAACAACTTTGTCCAGACACTATGTCTATATAGACAGCAAAAGGGCAGAGTACGGGAAATCAGCCCTGCCTTTCTAGTGTCTCATTTTGTCCGCAATCTATTGCAGAACTAGGATGAACTACAAACAACAACTTTACCCGTGGGTGATTTACCGCCACCTGCCCAACCTGCAACGCCTGACTGTGGCGCGTTTTCGCCGCCGAAACGACGCCGAGGAACACTTGCGGATTATCAAAAGATTGCTGCCGTAAGCGGAGTTTGCGAGATCCTTTGAGGTGAATTCGCAACAGCTAACAAATTGTGCAAGATAGTATAAGAGCGATCGAACTTTGGGAATAAAAGGGCGATCGCTTTTCCCATAATTTTAAATGGAGATATAATAGAGAGCAAGCAAAAACTCTTACAACCAAATCTATGTTTACTTATAGCAAGGTACTGAATCAAGTTAAAAGCCTCACGCTTGCAGACAAACTGCGGTTATTAGAAGAATTGAAAAAGATGATTCAGTTACGGGAAGAAGTTGCCGAAGATGATGAAGTAATTTCAGCAGAAGAAATAGCAGAGAGCGAGGCTGCTTGGCAAGATTACCAAGCTGGTCGCGATCGGGGGATATCCTCCCAAGAACTCAAAGTGAAGCTATTTGGAGAAAAAAATTGAGTGACTACATTCTCCTGAAAGCAGCAGAACGCTATTTATCGCGAATGCAACCGGATGACCAAGTACGAATTGTCAAGGCTTTAGATACTTTAGTAAGTGACGATAGAGGGCTTGACATTAAGCAACTTAAAGGTCGTCCTGAATTAAGGCTGCGAGTGGGTAAATATCGGATACTTTTTGTAGAAGACAGGGAAAATCAAGTATATGTTGTGACTGCGATTAATTCTAGGGGGGATGTTTACAAATAAGGGGGCTCGCACTTTCTTTGGGGAAGAAAAGGGCGATCGCACTTCCCTCGATCCTAAATTGCTATAATAACAATCAGCCAAAAAATCTCAACATAAAGCCTATGTCTACTTATAGCGAGGTACTGAGTCAGGCTCAAAATCTTACTCCTGACGAGCAACAGCAGCTTTTAGAAGTATTGTCAGCTTTGATGCGCGATCGGGTAACAACCCAAACTCAGGGTAAACGATCGGAAATTGATGCAGGACTGATTGAAATGGTACAAGATCCAGAGTATCAAGCTCAAGTGCTACAGATCGAGGCTGAGTTTGCGGTAGCGAGTTGGGAAGCGCTGCAATTGGGAGAATCTCCTGTATGAACCGGGGAGAAGTCTATGATGCTAGACTTGAATTTGTTGAGGGTTCTGAACAAGGAGGAACCCGTCCTGTTATCATCAAAGTTAAGGAACTAGCAGGAGTTAGAGAAAATTACTCTAAAAATGGATAGCTAAGTTACAGATACAACCGTACTAAAGTTGCTATTATTTATTATTGATAATCCCACAGACTAGGAGATTAAGATGCAAGTCAAAGACATGACAGTTGACCAATTGCGGGACTTAATTAGGCATACCGTGGAACAGTGTTTAGAAGAATATTTGGGCGATCCTGATGCAGGTTTAGAAGTTAAGGAAGAAGTCAAGCAGAAATTGTTAGAGTCAACGAAGCGCAAACAAGCAGGAAAAAGTAGCGTCGAACCTGGGGAAGTTTATCAAAAACTCGGCATAAAATAGTAATGAGCTATTCGGTTGAGTTGACTGCAGAAGCTCTGGTTAACCAAGAAAGATTGACTCAGGCTGTGCAGGAGCGTATAGGTAATAAAATCAATTGGTTGGCGGAAAATTTTGAACAAATTACTCCTATGCCGTTGTCGGCTAATCTGGCAGGTTTCTTTAAGTTAAGAGTGGGTGATTATCGGGTAATTTATTCTTTTGATGATGATTTAAAGGTGATTACTATTCACCAGATTGGACACCGGAGAGAAATTTATGATTAACTGAAGTGCGATCGGACTTTGGGAAAATAAGGGCGATCGTACTTTAGGAAGAAAAGGGCGATCGTACTTTGGGAAAATCAGGGCTATCGCACTTCCCTCGATCCTAAATTGCTATAATGACAATCAGCCCAAAAATCTCAACATAAAGCCTATGTCTACTTATAGCGAGGTACTGAGTCAGGCTCAAAATCTTACTCCTGACGAGCAACAGCAGCTTTTAGAAGTATTGTCAGCTTTGATGCGCGATCGGGTAACAACCCAGACTCAGAGTAGCAGTGAAAGATTGCCCAGGAAAAATTTAAAGAGATGGCGAGGTTTTTTGCCGTATCGTGTGGATGCTTTGGAATTCCAGTTGCAACTTAGAGAAGAATGGGATGATTAATAAATATCTTCTCGATACCAACATTCTGATTTACTACTTCTATGACGAGCCGGAGGTTCAGCCTATATTTGATGAGATTGAAGCTGGAGATGCAGAGGCATTTTACTCTCCGATTAGTTGGGTGGAGTTACTTTGTTACCCGGCATTGACAGAAGAACAAGCGAATGAGATGCGAGAATTTTTGAGGCTTCTTAAGTGCGTATCATTGACAGAATCAGTGTTAGATAGTGCAGCCCATATTCGCCGAGATTATCGCTTAAAACTAGGTGATGGTGTAATTGCCGCCTGTGCTTTAGTTGAGGGATGTGTTTTGGTGACTCGCAATGCTAAGGATTTTAAGCGTGTTAATGGGTTAACTATATTGAATCCATTTGATTAGGTAAAAGAAGGGGCGATCGTACTTTGGGGAAGATAAGGGCGATCGCTTTTCCCCGAATCCCGAATTGAGATATAATAAATACCCCGCCAAAAAATCAACGAAATTTAGTGTAAGTTAAGATAGCCTATGTTGACTATTGAACAGATAGAAAATGCGATTCTCCAACTTCCGCCCAACAAGATTGGAGAGTTGTTAGAATGGTTTCTAAATTTGGATTACCAACGATGGGATGTTCAGTTAGAGAAAGATATTGCTGAGGGTAAACTGGATGCTTTAGCAGCAGAGGCGATCGCAGATTTTGAGAGTGGTAACTATCGAGAGATTTAATGCACTATACGAAGGAGAAAATTTTGGGATTGTTACAATGCTTTGCCATCAAATGTACAAGCTACAGCAGATCAGTGTTATGAGTTGCTGAAGGCAGATCCGTCTCATCCTTCTCTGCATTTTAAGAAGGTTGGTAATTATTGGTCTGTAAGGGCCGGACAGGCTTATCGGGCGTTGGGTGTTGAAATTGAAACAGGCATTTTGTGGTTTTGGATTGGTACTCACGCAGAGTACGATCGGCTGATAGGAAAATAATGCCGGTGGTGAAAAAATACAGGTTGCGATCGCCTACCTGATGACTTAAAATAGAAGAGACATAGAGCTGCGTGGTCAAAATGGACAGAATCTCCGTCAACCCTCAAATTCACTTCGGTAAGCCTTGCATAATGGGTACGCGCATTACTGTACAAAGCGTTCTCGAATTACTAAATGAAGGGCTTTCTTTTGGAGAAATTATCCGAGACTACTATCCCGATCTGGAAATGGATGATATTCGGGCGTGCTTGCGTTATGCGATCGCACTGGTGGCGGCTGAAGATGTGCATTTGGCATTAGCTTAAATTATGAAATTTCTGATTGATCAAGATGTGTATGCTGTCACCACAAAGTTTTTGATTGATGCAGGACATGATGTAATTGTGGTCGCTCAAATGGGTTTAGCGCAAGCAAGTGATGAAGAAATACTGAGAGTAGCGCAAGCAGAAAATCGTATCCTGGTTACGCGAGACAGAGATTACGGAAATCTTGTTTTTGTGAGGGCGATCGGAACAGGTGTGATTTACCTTCGAGTCTTACCTAAAATGGTGAATGAAGTTCATAAGGAACTAGCAGGAGTTATAGAAAATTACTCTGAAGTAGAACTAAAAGGGGCATTTGTGGTTGTAGAACCTGATGGATATCGGTTTAGAAAACCGCTTAGATAGGGTGTTAATTAGTTTGGTGTGGGAAAGCAAAGGGCGATCGCGCTTTGGGGAAATAAGGGCGATCGCGCTTTGGGGAAATAAGGGCGATCGTACTTGGGGAAGATAAGGGCGATCGCACTTGGGGGAATAAGGGCGATCGTACTTGGGGAAATAAGGGCGATCGTACTTGGGGAAGATAAGGGCGATCGTATTTGCCTAGCTCCTAAATTGCTATAATGACAATCAGCCCAAAAATCTTAATGAAGAGTCTATGTCTACTTACAGCACGGTACTGACTCAGGTTCTCAAACTTGCACCAGATGAGCAAATGCGACTCATCTCTGAATTGTTTGCACATATTCGTCAACGGGTGATTCCTAAGCCGAAGCGCAGTATTTTAGAATTATCAGGTTTGGGTAAGGAAATTTGGCATGGGATTGATGCTCAAGAATATGTCGATCGGGAAAGAGATTCATGGAATGGATAGCTCAGTTACAGGGACAAGTTGTCGGATTGGATACTGCGCCTCTGATTTACTTTATGGAGCAAAATCCAAAATATCTAGAGATGATGCTGCTTTTCTTTAAATCGTTTAATCGCGGTGATTTTAGGATAGTGACATCAACAGTAACGCTCGTAGAAGTGCTAGTTCATCCCCTGCGACAGAAAAATACTGCCTTGGCTCAAGAATATCGTGAAATATTGATGAATCAAGAAAGTTTAACTGTTGTTGAATTAACTCCAGATATTGCTGAAACAGCGGCACAACTGAGAGCAACTTACAATTTGCGATCGCCCGATTCCATTCAAATGGCTACAGCTATCCGTGAGGGTGCTTCGTTTTTCTTGACAAATGATGCGCGGTTGCCTTCTTTACCGGGGTTAACGGTTTTAGTGTTGGAGAATTTGAGAAGTTGAGGGAGTATTTTTGGATGGGAAGAGAGGGGCGATCGTACTTTGGGAAGATAAGGGCGATCGTACTTTGGGAAAGATAAGGGCGATCGTACTTCCCGACTGCTTAACTTCGATCGTGATTGTAAACCAGCCAAACAGCGTGGATCATGCCGGGAATCCACGTAAAAACAAATGTGAGCACCAGGCTGATCCAAAAATGAATGCCAAGCCCAACCGTCAAAAATACGCCCAGCGGGGGAAACAAAATCGCCGCGACTACGTGGCTCATCTGAACGGGGCTTTGCTTATTATCACTGATACTGCTGTCACTACTTCCTTCCGCATTCCTCAGTATGTTAGCCCACATCATAGCCTCCTGGGATGCCTTAGTATCTCCCTGAGCCTGGGATAATCTAGCTGCTGTATCGAAGTCTGAAGCGGCGCTTTTCATATCATCTAATGACATATAAGCTCCACCTCGTCCATAGTAAGCTCTATAGTAATTACGATCTCTGCGAATTACCTCTGTAAAGTCGATAATTGCTTCATGGTAATTTTCGAGGTCTTTGTGACAACAGCCTCTTCTTTGGTGGATTTTAATATCTTCTGGGTCTAAACGAATGCTTTGGTTAAAATCTTGAAGCGCTGCCTGATAGTTTTTTAACTTAATATAAATATCGCCTCTCAAAGTGTATGCTATCTCATTCACGTCACTATTATTAATAGATAAAGCTTGATTGCAATCATCTAGTGCCCTCTGTAAGTTACCTGTAATCTCAAATAAGGATGCACGAAATGAATAACCTTGAGCAGAATTAGGTTGAAGTTTCAAAAATTCATTGCAATCTTTAATAGCTTCTTGATTATTTCCCAACTTTTGCCATGCAATTTGTCTGTACCAGTAAACTTGCGAGTCATTGGGGGTTAGTTGCAATAATCGGTTGCAGTCTTCAATAGCTGCTTGGTAATTTTGACTTTGAATATGTAACTTTGCCCTGATCCGTAATTCTTCACTTTGATCCGAATTATTCATGTTAAATAGTTCCTTTTAAAACTGTACTAACTTTTAACTTCTCGGCTACGCATCCACTCAGCTAAACGCTCTAGCTGCTGTCTTAAAAAGCTCTTGATAACCGGCTGCCTTTTCACATAGTTAGCGACGCTAGGGCTAATCTTGTAGTATAAGCTGACTAACACTTGACCAACAGGATTGGTTAAAAGTTTTTTGTCCCGGAAATTGCGGAAGGTGTCGATGTCTGGGTGTGCGGAAGTGCAGTAAGCTGCTGTGGCAATGAAGCAAGAGCTACTAGAACTACTACTAATAATAACTCCTTTGGATGGCACAAGAAATGTTTCATAGGAACAACATTCTTCATAGTATGAAACCATTTCTCTAAATATGGGATCGTCTGAATTGTCAATAATAGCTTGATGGCTTTTTTCTAAAAAAGCTTTAGCTTCAGCAAATTCAATTTCATCAGCATCTAATTCTATTTCTTGTTTTAATTTCTGATAAAAAATAAGTTGTTCAGCACTTAATAATTTTTCATTTTCACCAATGGTCTTTACTATTTCTTCAAAGATTTTAAGGAATACTGATAATTTGTAAGGTTCCTTGAGTTTCGTATAACACTTTTTAATTTGGCCTACTATGTCAACAACAAATAAAAGTAAAAAGACTTGGGTTTTTGGAGATAATGCAGCACTATCTAACGCGCAAAAACCAAAAAAATTCTCGAAAGAGTATAAACTAAAATTGTATTTTTCAAGAGCCTTTTTATAGTATCCTAATTTTTGATATTTTTTAGCTTCCAAGCAAGAAGCTTTAGCATCCTCAAGCCTCTTGAAGGTAGTATCTTTATATATATAATCACCTTCATTTAGGTTAAACATTTTTCCACTCCAAATTGATATTTTCAACAACAAGCCAGTACATTTTTGTGATCGATCGCCCAACCTTTAACTTTTCCTGTCAATGTGGGCGATCGCAAGTTTTCTCAATCAATCCTTCCATTTCTGAAGCGTAGTTGCGTAGAAATTCGCTTTACGCCAAGCTTCATCAGCGGATGAGGCTTTACCAGCAGATTCATTACCAACATATACTTCGCCAGTATCTTCATCCCAATAATAATCGTAAGAAGAATCTGTCGGCGTTTTAACTGTACCCATGTGTTTTCTAGCCATAACTACTCCATTGATGTTTGTAAGATTCAACTCAATCTCAGTATTAACTGAACTCTGACTAGCAGGTTTGGTGAAGTTATCGTCTAACATTTAACCTTTGCTATAAATGTTGGCGGGCGCGTTCCATTAACCCTCTAACCTTTTCATAATAAAAGCGTCATATCTGATTAATTGAAAACCGCCGGAGTTATCTTAATCCCCTTTTGATTGGCTACATAAACTCTGTGTCTTCCACTATAAACTTCGTAAGGTGGTGTACCTTTATGGAGAGTTATAGGATCTGTTTCGTCGTGAAGCAGACTTGAGATAGAGTCAGGAGAATTTTCTATTGACCTTATTTTTCCTTCAATGAGTTCGCTTCTATTTGGAACTCGAATATCTGACATTTTTACAGGGACAGTTTCCATTTGGTTGAGTTCTGTAACGCTGAATATGGTATGTTCATGAGGTTGAGCAAGTCAGAGATGTCGGGACTGACCCCAGACGCCCCGCAAATACCAGAAATATCGACAAGCCCGGATGTGGCCCGATCGCCCTCAGTGCAACCAACCTCTACTCCAAAAATCATACAATGACCACTTTGGCCCATCCCCCACCCACTCACTTTAGAAAATGTTATATTTTGTTATCTAAAAAGTTATAAAAAATAAGTTATAATAACTAAAAATTACCCCAAACGCGATCTATGGAGCTTAAGGAAGTCTTAAGATTTGCCGATGACAAAGTTTTTTCCAAAACAGGGAAGCACTTAGACGACCTGCAAGAAGCTATTTTAAAAGAAGTCCTCCAAGGTCGAAAATATACAACAAAAGTAGCCCAAGACCGTGATTGTAGTGAAGGTTATGTTAGGGTGGCCGCTTCTGAATTATGGAAGATACTATCAGATGTCTTCGGGGAAGATGTTAGTAAAGTAAATGTTAGAGCGATACTGGAAAGAGCAAAATTTTATAATAGTTATTCATCAGCTATTGCTAAAAATTATGGAACAGTTAATAATAACCTTAATGTTTGTCAAGAAAGGGCGAGAAGTCCCACAGAAGCTCAAAACCCCCAACAAACTCCAACCCAACTCCACATAGACTTAGGCGACGCACCGGAAATATTCACGTTTTTCGATCGCACTTCCGAACTCTCCACCCTCGAAAACTGGATAACACAGGATCGCACTCGCCTCATCGCACTCCTCGGAATCAGCGGCATCGGCAAAACAACCCTCTCCCTAAGCCTGATCGATCGCATCAAAACCCAATTCGATTACGTCATCTATCGCAGCCTCCGCTTTTCCCCAACCCTCGATGCAACCCTTACCAACCTGCTGCAAATATTTTCCCAACAATCAGAAATTCCCCAAAACATCGAAACCAAAATTTCCCAAATCCTCGATTACCTGCGAAAAAACCGATGTCTGATTGTCCTCGATGACGTACAGATGCTTTTGGGCAGCGGGCAAGTAGCGGGACAATATAAAACTGGATATGAAGATTATCAGTTGTTTTTTAAACTAATTGCCGAAGTTTGTCATCAAAGCTGTTTGATATTGAATAGTTGGGAAAAACCCAGAGAAATTGCCAGATTATCAAAAGATCATCATCCCGTGCGATCTTTTGTATTGGGAAGTTTAGGAGAAGCAGCTAAAGAAATTTTGAACTCACAAAAGTTATCCGATGCAGGGTAAGAGCATCTCAATCAGCCTTGACAAAAGGATTTGAGAAGAAGCATCATGTATTCATCATTCATTGCAGCC
>NZ_JAUBTT010000053.1:60261-62122 GCF_036705125.1 Microcoleus sp. B7-D4 | reverse complement strand
ATATTCAGGGCGGGCGGGACGCCCAACCCCTACTCCCCACAAGAGTTAGATTGTTTTTTGACAGACAATTTAAATGCAGAACAGCTTATGCCCAATGCCCCATGCCCTGTTTGGCCAATGCCCCATGCCCTGTTTGGCCAATGCCCAATGCCCTGTTTGGCCAATGCCCAATGCCCTGTTTGGCCAATGCCCAATGCCCTGTTTGGCCGCGAGAGCACCTCATGTTACTGAGAAAGGCTATATAACAACTAACTAATAACTTCCCGAATCAATTCTAAATGTTTGTACAAAGGTGCGATCGTATTGGCTGCGATCGCCCCGCTAGCAGCAACAGCGGGCAAACCAATTCCCGGAAATGTCGAATCTCCGCAGCAAAACAGCCCCGCTAAAGGTGTTGTCGGGCCGGGAAACAAGCCACTACCAGCCCGAATTCCGGGCCCGTAGGAACCGCGATGGCGGCGTAAAAACCGTTCGTGGGTGAGGGGTGTCCCAACTAAGGTGATTTCGCAGCGCGATCGAATATTGGGGATAATTCTCTCTAAGGCTTCCCACATTACCTCGGCGCGCGCTTGTTTTTGCAACTTGTACTCTTGGCTGGTGCGATCGAGCTTTTGCCAGAAATCGTAAGGCTCGTTTCCGGGCGTATATGCGTGAATGACGTGCTTTCCCGGAGGCGCCAGGTCGGGGTCGAGGAGGGAGGGAATCGAGACGAGAACGACGTTCTGAGGGGCGGAAACGCCCTTTTCCCAGTCTTTGACGAAGATGTAGTGACAAGCCAAGTCCGATCGCACTCCGGCAGCATCAATTCCCAGATGCAGGTGCATGAAGCTGTCGCACTCTGGCGTCGCCTGCCTCTCTTGCCGAAACTTTTGCGGGACTGAGGTTTCAGGCAACAGTTTCAGGGTATCCCAAACGGATGCGTTGGAGACGACGGCTTTGTGCGATCGAATAATTTTGCCCGATCGCAGCCGCACGCCCGCAGCCCGGTTGTTTTCCACCAAAACTTCTGCAACGTGGGAATTTAGCAGCAACTTCCCTCCGTGGCGCTCTAAACCGCGTACCAGGGCATTTACTAAAGCTGCACTACCGCCGATCGGATAGTCCAAAACTGCATTGGGGCGATACCAGTCGGCGAACATGAATGCGACTTCGGCTGCGATCGTTCCGTCGGCGGGAAGTCCAGACAGCAGGAAACACAACAAATTCAGCCAATTTCGGACAAAGGGATCTTTGACGTTTTTGTCCATAATTTTGCTGAAAGGGCCTGCAAGTGCGATCGTGTCGCCAGCACTTTGCAGGAAAGCCGGCGCAAATTGGCCGAGGGTAAAAACAGCGCCCAAATCGAAGCGCAAAGCCAGGGAGGGTAAGGCTATGGCAGCTTTGGCGTAGGGTTCCATGATGCGCTGGAGTTGCTGCCATTCGGCGACTGCTTCGGCGCCGCGCAGTCGTGCGAGCACTTCGCCAAATTGACTCGCACCAACGGATGTGTCGAAATCGCCTTCTGGCAAACAGCAACCCCAGGTATCGTAGGTGATGCAGGGGAGTTTTTCGCCGATCGCATCCAAAACTTGTCGCAGCGGATTGGCAGACGGGCTGTAGGATAATCCTGAGTACAGGGAGGGCCCGGAGTCGAAGCTAAATCCGTCGCGTTCAAAACCGTGTGCGGCGCCGCCCGCGATCGAATGGCTTTCGCAAACCACAACCTCAAAGCCATAGCGGGCGAGCATTGCAGCGCAAGTCAAGCCGCCTATTCCGCTGCCGATGACGATGATTTCTGTGTCTGTGGGGGCGATCGCAACCATGTTTTTCTCCGCTACTTCAGCTAATATTATCAATCACTCGGCCGCAGGCAAGATGCCTG
>NZ_JAUBTT010000053.1:0-60161 GCF_036705125.1 Microcoleus sp. B7-D4 | reverse complement strand
CCCCACAGTCTCTCTGCTGGTGGAACAGGCCGGAAAGCCTGTTGCCCATCAGAGGCAGGCAAGATGCCTGCCCCACAGTCTCTCTGCTGGTGGAACAGGCCGGAAAGCCTGTTGCCCATCAGAGGCAGGCAAGATGCCTGCCCCACAAGCAATCTCTCTGCTGGTGGAACAGGCATCTTGCCTGTCCATTAAAATTTTGCATCAAGCCTAGTAAATTCCTGTTATTGTTAGTTCAATGGAAAACATATCAATTCTAGAACAAGCCGCTAAATCGAATACAAAACCATCTCCCGACGCTGTAGTCGCCGCCCTCCTAGAAGCTGAGAAAAACGCGAAAAAAAATAAAATCCGCTATTCTTTCGAGCAGTTAATCGGCAACTGGCAACTCTGTTTTATCACCGGCACCAAAAAGACTCGACAAAAAGCGGGGATTGTTTTGGGTGCGGGACGTTATATCCCTGAGTGGATTGCGAAAATTCAAATTGCTTATTCGGCAGAACCTGTTGCTGAAGGGGAAGAGAATCGCGAAAGGGGCAAGGTGGAGAATTCGGTGCAAGTTGGGGCGATCGCACTAACTCTTTCGGGGCCGACTAAGTTTTTGGTTAATAAAAATATTTTAGCTTTTGATTTTACGAGAATTACGGTGAAATTGTTGGGTAAAACTGTGTATCAAGGATTTATTCGCGGTGGAGAAGCGCGGGAGGCGGAATTTTTTAGTTTGAGTGTGGGGAAGCAGGCATTTTTTGCATATTTTCTGGTAGAAGATGGGATAATTGCGGCTAGGGGAAGGGGCGGCGGCTTGGCTTTGTGGGGGAGAGTTTAGAGGAATTAAGGACACGGCAATTGAGGACACGGCAATTGAGGACACGGCATTGCCTGTCCTGACTGTGGGTAATATCTCTGGAACTAAATACGTCAAATACACGGTTTACTCTTCGGTATTAACTACCGCGCATCGCCAATTAAAATAAACGGCGACCAATAAAACGGATGGCGAGTAATTTGGCTCAACTTAGCTTGTCGCAAAGCTTCATTTTTACTCATCCCTTTATTGATATTTTGATAAAATTCAACCATCAAATCTTTAGTAGCGGCATCATCAACACTCCACAAACTCGCCATCACTGCTTGTGCGCCCGCACGCTCAAATACATAGGCAACTCCCGATATTTCTTCACCGTTAGAATTCGCTTGCATAGCAGTTTGACAGGCGCTTAAGGTGAGTAGTCTGGTGTTTTGCAATCCTAATAACGCCGCATCGCGAATATTGAATTGGCTGTCAGCAAATAGCAGTGTATTTTCCTCCATACCCAATTGTTGACAGCCTCCCTGTTGGAAACAGCCGTGAGTTGCTAGGTGTAAAAAAGGAAAGCGGGGTGCTTGAGTTTTGAATTGGTCGAGGGTGGCGGTATTGCCGATATAGGCGGAACTTCCGGGGAATAATTGAGCGATATTTCTAACTTCTTCTTCTGTACCCGCTAAATTTTGCGGAGCGCGGGGGATGGGATTTCCTAATGCTAAGACTCCGCCTTGTAAAGTAGAATTGGGGATTGACCTTGTGGAAATGCGGGTGAGATAGTTGACGGGATATTTCTGGATTAGGAATTGGCGATTTTTCCTGTCCCAAAGGGTTTCAAAGGGGATGTAACGCAATTTTCCTGTGGCGATGATGCTCAATTGTTTGGGAGATAATGCCTGTATTTGGTCTTCTACAGGGCGAATTAAGATATCGTATAGTTTGCCGCCCGTTTCTCTGTAATCTGAAGTGAGTTCTCTTGATATTTGTTCGCGGTGTTCGGTTAGGAGTTTGTCGAATTCTGCGGGGTCTAGCGTAATTTTTTTAACACTTAAACTGTCTTTTGTCAAGACAAATAGGGCGACGGTGTTGGAGACATTTTTGATATTTGTCAGCAAGACGGGTTGAATGACAACGGTATCTGGTGCGATACTTGCTTTCAGTTGGGCGATGTCTTTGGGTGTGGTTTCAAAGAGTTCGGCGACTTCTGGGAATTGGCGGCGGATTTCTTCTGCTTTGCGGTAGACTTCTGCTTCTAATTCCCGCATTTGTCGGGAGAGATTTTCTGAGAATCTGTCTTCGAGTTGACGGCCGAGGTATTGGAGTTGTTGATTTTTTTGATTCCACTCGTCAATGGCTTTTTGTGCTTGGGGGTTGGCTACTTTGGCGTCAATTAAGCGGGTGTAGTCGGCGAGATCGGCTGTGGTGGCGATGTTGATCCATTCAAAAGCGCGATCGGCTTGGTTTTGGTCGATGAGAAGGGAGGTGAGGGCGATCGCTGTTCCTTCTTCAGCTTCTAGAAATTTTTGGCGATTTTCTCGTTGTAAACCACTTCGTATTTCTAAGGTGATTTGGACTGATTGCTGCCAATTTGTGATCGCTTGAGTCGGTTGCTTCGTATCTCGGTACACTCCACCAATATTACTCAAAGTACCAGCTTCCCCAGAGCGATCGCCCACTTCCTTCCTAATTGGTAAAGCTTGGCTATAGTATTTCAAAGCTTCTTGGGGTTGAGAGATGCTGTTATAGACTGCACCGATATTATTCAAAATAGTAGCAACGCCTGCGAGATCGCCCACTTCCCGCATAATCGGTAAAGCTTGGTTATAGTATTTCAAAGCTTCTTGTGGTTGAGAGATTCTGTGGTATACTGCACCGATATTAGTCAAAGTAGCAGCAACGCCTGCGAGATCGCCCACTTCCCGCGTAATTGGTAAAGCTTGGTTGAAGTATTTTAATGCCTCTTGGGGCTGAGAAATGCTGTTGTAGACTGCACCAATATTACTCAAAGTAGTAGCTTCCCCAGAGCGATCACCTACTTTCCGCTTAATTGGCAAAGCTTGGTTATAGTGTTTCAATGCCTCTTGCGGCTGTCCGAGCTCGTTGTAGACTGCACCGATATTATTCAAAGTAACAGATTCCCCAAAGAGATCGCCTACTTCCCGCCTAATTGGTAAAGCTTCGTTATAGAATTTTAATGCTTCTTGCGGTTGGGAGGTGCTATCGTACACTCTACCAATATTACTCAAAGTAGCAGCTTCCCCAGAGCGATCACCTACTTCCCGCCTAATTGGTAAAGCTTCATTATAGAATTTTAATGCTTCTTGCGGTTGGGAGATGCTATCGTACACTGCACCAATATTATTCAAAATAGCAGCTTCTCCCGCCCGATCGCCGACTTCCCGCATAATCGGTAAAGCTTGGTTATAGTGTTTCAAAGCTTCTTGCGGTTGGGAGATGCTCTGATACACTGCACCAATATTACTCAAAGTAGTAGCAACGCCTGCGCGATCCCTGACTTCTCGGCTAATCGGTAAAGCTTGGTTATAGTATTTCAAAGCTTCTTGCGGTTGGGAGATGCTCTGATACACTGCACCAATATTATTCAAAGTAGTAGAAACGCCTGCGAGATCGCCGACTTCCCGCTTAATTGGCAAAGCTTGGTTGAAGTATTTCAAAGCTTCTTGCGGCTGTCCGATCTCGTTGTAGACTGCACCGATATTATTCAAAGTAACAGATTCCCCAGAGCGATCGCCCATTTCCTGCCTAATCGGTAAAGCTTGTCTATAGTATTTCAAAGCTTCTTGTAGTTGTCCGATGCTGTTGTAGTTAAAACCAATGCTATTGAGTGCTGGGGCTTCAAGTTCTCTAATTTTAAATAGTCGCGCAATGGTTAGAAGCTGCTGCCATGTTTCTATTGCCTGTAGTGGTTGTCCTTGTTGTTGCTGGCGCCTTGCTTGCTGTATAAGTCTCTCTATTTCTTCAACCTGTGAATTTTGACTTTGCCCCCAACTCGGTTGAACCATCACCGGCACAGTCAGAGGAGTCAAACACACACCCAAAGTCAAAACACTGCTAATAAATCGTTTCATCACTTTCATAATTCACCAAATTCGATTAATAGAATAGACATCAAACGCATAATTTTTACTTAATATGGGTATTCCTTCCACCATTGCTTATGCTATGATAAGGCGATATTTACACATACCAATTTTCTATTGATAAGTCGAGAAAATCTGCAAAGTCTGAAACATTGTTCGTTACGAGTATCAATTCGTTAACTTTAGCGATCGCCGCAATTTGACCGTCTGCAAATGCTGGGGTTTTGCCAATACTGGAGAGACGCGCTCTTTCTGTCGCGTGCCAGATGGCAGCATTAGCATCATAAGGCAGCAGAGGAATTTGAACTCGAACTGTCTCATAGAGATAACTTTCTAGAATTCGACGTTTCTTTGATTCAGGAAGTCGCTTACACCCAAATAAAAGTTCGTGAAATACAACTGTTGCCGTCGCAACTTCTTCTTTGTGTCGCTCTAACATTTTGACCACATTTGCATTCGGAATTGGTCGAGTTGGTTCCGAAAGTACGTTAGTATCTAATAAAAATCGAAAACTCACAAAATAACCTCGCGCCCTGGTGATGAATCTCTCAGACCCTCAAAAACTTCTGCCTCAATTCCTGCTTCTTCTAGATTGTTTTCTTGACGAAACTTTTGGATTGCTTCCCAAAAATTTTGAGGTTGCTCAATCTGGCGTTCTTTCTCAATCTTAGCAATGATTTCAGTTAACTCAGCAGATACTTTAGTCAATTCTTTAGCTTTTTCCAGCAAGCTATTGACTAACGGTGATGGCAATAACTCCAGCGGTTCATCAAAGTCATCAGAAGTTGTAATTAGTCCTCGATCGCTCCCAAATCGGCTAAATGTAGGTGAAGATTCTTCAACTTCATGCAAAGTTTCTGCTTCAACTGTTTCTGTGATACCTTTAACTTTAATTGATTGAGATGGCATCCTTTTTCTGAGATAAATTGCAGATATCAGGTCTGACCAAGTAAAGTTTTCAGGTAATTTATCGATTATGCTGCGGACTTCTTCTTTAAGATTGATGGTTTCCATCGGTTTTAGTAAAGAGAGTTTGTATTTGAATTCTAGTGCCACTGATATTTTACATTTGTTGCAACAGTCCGGCAAGGGTTAAAACCCCTGCCTCAAAGCTTAAGTCCTCGGTCGAGGACTGCAAGATCGAGAATCATGCAAGATTTGAATTGAAATAGACAGGAATTACGCACTCCGACCAAAGAAACCGGGTTTTTTAGCGAATCTGCGCGCTAAAACAAAATATTTTCCTAAAAAAACCCGGTTTCTGACCTCCCGACGGACTCAATACGGAGTCGCTGCAATTGTCATCGTCTTTTTCTGCACATCAAATTGCATTTCATCCACGACAAATTGCCGTTTATTTTTCCCATCTCCAATCATAACTGACCTGATACTGTCCAACTTGTCAAGAGAAAGAACAGACTCTAGCTTCACATCCGCTTGACCTTTATTCGGATCTAGCAAGCGAAAAGCGTTCATGGGAATACCGCGCCAAGTCTCTGGACGGCCTTTCGCTGGAGTGCCATCGCCCCGAATAAACTGCACCTCATTACTGCGATAAACCACCGCACTTTTGGAAAACACGATTTTATCAATTTGACCCAAGGGGATAGATCGCTTTTCCTGTCCTAGCTGTATCCATAATTGTTGCACTTTCTCGTCAATCTGCACAACTCGACCGTCTCTTTTTCCGCCCCCTTTCATCACAATTTCCGCTTGCGTCGGCAACGCTAGGGGTATCTGCCCGCTAGCGTTAGCCTGTGCTTGTACGGATGGCAAATTCTGTTTCTGGACTTCCTGACTGGCGGCATTAACGTGTGCTGCCATACCCGCTGTTACGGTAAAAAGTGCTACAACTAGAAAAGAAAGTGTTTTGCGTTTCATAGTCCTCTAGACCCCCTTCAAGGATAAGCGTTACCCGTGCTACTGTCCTAAAATTGTACTCCACATCCCTTGAAGGTGATTCCGTGACCGCTTCTCCCCAACCTACTCCCGAATCGAATATTTTAGGCAACTTTGCCAGTGTTGTTGGCTTACTCGGTGCCGCTTTGTTTTTCACGGGCTGGATTTATCGCTGGTCTTATTTTTACTGCTTTCAGCTAAATGTAATTACCCTCGATTTACCAGTAGAATCGTTTTTCCTAGTACCGCTTCAGGTATTTTTAGGCGATGGCTGGACAATACTCAGAAGTGCGATCGCCCTTCTGCTGACAGCCCTGGCGATTTACCTCAGTTTGTGGCTGGTTAATAGTATAAACAAGACAGTTGCTGTTAAAATTAATCGCAGAGCTAGACGTTGGCGTTTCTCTGCTCGCAGAAGAAGATTAGGGTTGCTTCATCGCTTCCTGAAGTCTTGGCAGCGATTTAATATCAATAGATTGAACTCAATCAAATTATTGCGATCGCTCGTTGACGAAATTATCATCGTCGGTTGGGTATTGCTAGTGTTGTTTTGGTCAGCATACCACCAAGGTATTGCCGATGCCCGACGCGATGCCGGGGAAAATTCATCTTTACCCGCCGTTGCCTTAATCGCCAAGCAAGACAACATTGCTTTAGGCAGAAAACTCGACGATCCAACACTCCGACTAGACCCCAAAGGATTTAAGGCGATCGGCGATGCAGGTCTATTTGCAGATTTGAGCAAAAGAGATTATACTGATATCAATAATCCCAAAGAACCTAGAGTTTGGCGGTTGCTTTTGGAGAGAGGAAACTGGATTTATCTGTTTCCGGCTTTAACAAAAGAACAGCAAAAAGACCCTAACGCTCGCCCGCCAGTGATTGCCATTCAACAAAGTCAATCCGGCGATCAATTGTTAATTGTAAGTCCCGAAGCTTCTAAACAGTCTAAATAAATTTGGGGCTGGTTTTCATCCATGATTATACACAGGTGGCCAGAAACCTTGGTTAGTCCGATAGTCCGCCAGTCCGCCAGTCCGCCAGTCCGCCAGGGGTTGAAACCCCTGTCTCATAGCTGAAGTCGTCTGAAGACGACTGAAAGAGTGATTTGTCATTTATAGTCCTCATAGCGAGGACTTTCGCTATGAGGCGGGGGTTTCAACCCCCGACGGACTTAATGCGGAGTCGCTACAATTGTCACCGTCATTTGTGTTTATTAGACATTTCCAGAAAAGCCAGTCTTGAACAGGCAAGATGCCTGTTCCACAATGATTATTCGAGAGGTTTATTGATTAGGTGCGATCGCACACAACTTCAAACACACCCCCTGGAATAAACCGACACAAAGCCCTCCGCCGATCGTCCGCATCTTGGCGATTGACAAAACGCGCAATTGTATAGTGCTCAGCATTCGGTAAAATTCGGACGATCGCCCAAGAAGTGCGATCGCCCTGCTTTGACTTTTCAGGTGTTTTCCCTCGCGAATTTGAGTTGAGTTCGATCGCGGGGCGATCGGCGATCGTCGGAGAATTTGCTTTTCTGAGAGTGTTGAGGTAGCGGGCGATCGTACTTCCTTTGAGATTCGCCCCGACGCGCAGAATCAGAAACACCGCAAAGCTTTCGATCTCTGGCCCAGTCATGCGCGCGCGATCGGCCTCAAAATCCTCATCAGAGTAGCTGCGGATACCCGACAGCAGTTGCGTGATGCCAAAGTCATCTAAAGCTTGTTGATAGCCGCGAGTATATTCGCTGCCGTCGCTTCCAGGCTGTACCATAGAAATTGTCTCCTTGCTTATTTAGGGGCCATCAGCCAGCGAAGAACTTTCCTAGGGCTCGCGCTGGCTTTTGACTTGTTCAGCTTATAGCATGAATATAGCATACATATATGCTTTAAATGAGCCATATTCGACAGGATGGTCTAGATACAGCACAATGACGATCGGCTTAAACTAAAAAATAATGAATCTTTTATGACCAAACGCTTAGCGACCTATTTAGCCGATGGAATCTATGACATCCTTGAAGAGTGGGCAAGTCAAGAACGCCGTTCAGTCAGCAGCTTATCAGCATTCATTTTGGAGCAAGCAGCCAGAGAACGCCAAAAGGAAATGAAACAACAGCCCCAGCCATCGGATGACAAGCAGGAGAAGAGTTGAGTGGACGCATCAAAGCCCAAGAAACCGGGTTTTTTGCAGTTTTTGCCGGCTGTAACGAAGTATTTGGCAAAAAAACCCGGTTTCTGACCATCCGTGCGTCCAGAACTATATGAAATTTATCGGCATAGACTTAGGTTGGAGTTCAGCAGCAAGCGGTTTGTGCTGTTTAAATTGGCACAATAACCAGTTAGAATTTATAGAGTCCGATCGCCCCCACTGACAAGACTAAAGCATTTCGACATACAGCCAGAGGTTTGAAACATACATTTTCGCCCCTCTGCCTACCCCCTACATCTCTCGCCCCAAAAATTACATCACCCGTTTCCTGCTGGTATACGGACAGTGAAAATAGACCCTTTCCCCTCTTGGCTTTCTACCAAAATTTCCCCACCCATTATCTGACAGTAGTAGCGGCTAAGTGTCAGCCCTAACCCGGCGCCGTCGTAAGGTCGCGCTGCTGAAGAGTCAGCTTGCACAAAAGCTTCAAACAATTTGTGCTGTTGTTCTTCCGACATTCCAATTCCGGTATCTTTAACCGATAAACAAATCCAATCGGTGTCTTGAACATTCAGCAGGGGACAAGCAATTGCCCCAGAAGAAATTTCATCGGCAGCCATTGAATCGTCAATCGCCTCACGCCCTGCTGCATTCAATTTTCCACTTCCTGCAATGCGCTTCACAGTCACTTTCACCCTACCGTTTTTGGTGAACTTCGCAGCATTACTAAGCAGATGTATCAAAACCTGTCGCACTTTTTTGAAATCTGCGTGCATTATGCCCACAGTTCGATCGCACTCAATCTCCAAAACATTGCCATTTTTCTCTACCAACGGTTTCGCGGCACTCGCAACATTATCAACCAGGGATTCGATGTCAAACTCCTGGATTTCGAGTTTCATACCCCCCGCTTCAATTTTTGACAAATCAAGGATATCGTTAATCAAAGATAGCAGATGCGCGCCTGCTTTTTCAATCTTCTGCAAATCGGGTACAAACTCATCAAATCCCGCATCCTGGGCATCTTCTGAAAGTAGTTGACTGTAGCCGATAATCGCATTTAGAGGCGTCCGCAATTCGTGGCTCATAGTTGCTAAAAACTGGCTTTTAGCAGTGTTAGCGGCGACGGCGACTTCCTTCGCTTGTTCTAATTCTTTTGTATGTCCCGAAACTCGCTCTATTAGGTGATTGAGAGAGGCAGCCAGAGAGCCGATTTCGCCTTGTCCGGTGACGGGTGCTCGCAAGTCAAAATTAGACTCAGCGGCTACTTGTTGGGCCACCTGAGTGACGCTGATAACAGGTTGGGCGATCGCCCGACTCGTCCGGTAAGCCACAATTCCCGCCACCACTACCGACAGCAGCATACTAATAATAATTATGGCTTTTTCCATGCCTTGGGCGTCTTCCATCACTTCACCACCTTGGCCCTCTTGCCGCTGGGCAATCTCAAGGATTTTGCTCAATTCTTCAAGGCTGCTGTTGAGCTGTTTTACACCTTCTCCGCTTTCGATTGCGAGCAATTTTCTCGCCGACTCTATCTCCCCAGGCGACAGTTGCGATTGCTGGATTTCCTGCAAAGTTGACTTGAGACTATCGGCGTATGCTTCTAAATTTTTCGTGCAATCTTGCACTAAAAACTTGATAACTTCCGGTTTTGCTGCCAGCCAAGCGGGTTGGCTGTCGGCAAACTTTTCTATATGCAAACGCAGATTTTTTGCCTTAACAATACTCTTAACCAACTGCTCTTCTTGCTGTTTTAGCTTGACCGAATTATCTACAAAAGAATCAAGCTGTGAACCCTGCAATTGGGCCGCCAGCGCTGCCTCTTTAAAATTGCCGAGCAATTGCGCTTGTAGGTGAGCATCATTGAATTGCTTTAATCCTTGTCCTTGGTAGTAATCGGCAATCACCAGTCCGCTCAGCGAACCCAAAAAGCCGATTCCTATTGCCAGCAAATACCCGTAGCCAATTTTTTGATGGATAGGCAAACCGCCAATTTTCGATGGCAAACTTTTGCGGACTTTCCAGGATACTTTTTCTAGAAAATTATGGGTAATTTTTTTTGTTTTCACGGTTTCTACAGCACCCACTTCTTCCGAAATAAAAACTGGCATCTGTTTACCTAAATTCGTATCTTTTGGGTTAACATTTCGCGTTTTCACGTTTTTTTTCGGCGGGTTCAATGGTTCTAAGTCTGGATTCAATTCCCCCTGGTCTTCCCAAACGGCAACCGAGAAACTTGCTTCGTGTCCTGTTTTTTTTAGCAAGTTAATTTTTGACATATGCAACCCCTGTATTCTGTTAAAATCTATCACTATCTTAAGTTCTCCAAACGGAAAAGCTTGTCTATTTGACGGTAGACATCTGCGAAAAAGCATCTGAAACTCTGGTCGAGTCAGAGGAGAAACTTAAATTCGGTTGATGTCTAAGAGATAATTAGGCTGTTGAGGACTGTTGCCAAATTACTTTTTCGACTCGTAAAAGTCTGCAGCAGGCAAAAGAAATAAAAATTTATCCCCGCAGTGAATTATCCCCGCGTGGAATGTTACAGGCAGAAAATTCTCTCTGACCTGTTTTGCCTGTGAGTAGCCCAAAGCTGATATTGTCTGTTGACAATGCACCCGATTCCTTCGCTTTGGACTTTGGCTACCAGCAATGCGACGATTGCTTGACGGTTTTTGTTGAGCATCCGACAACTTCATAGCACAGAATGTCACAAATGCAGCAGCCGATCGAACTTTTGCACCCTGGCGATCGACTTTTGGCATCGTTGCCCCGCAAAGACAAGTCTGAGGTGAAGTGTCGTTAATTGAGTATAACTGTAGGGCTTGCGAAAAGAAACCCGGTTTCCGCGAGTCAATCGATTTTAGATTTTAGATTTTAGATTTTAGATTTTAGATTTTAGAATTGACCCCACGGATAAATACGTTCGGCAAGTTTTATCGGATACAGGTTTTTTATTTCTGGACGGATGAATCACGTGGCGGGTATCCTGGATGCTTTATGTCAATTTTTGGCAATTGCGAGTTCTGCAGTTACGGTAGTCAATTCGATCGCCAGTCCTAGCTTACCGTCTCTACCCAAAGCTTCATCGGCCAAGTGTACCATCCAGCGATTCGGCTTGGCTTGGGGTCTGGCAGCGAGCACCAACGCCCAAGCTTCCCGTTCTTTGCCACGACCCAACAGCGCAGCACAAACAGTCAAAGCTGTGGCCGTTGAACGGCTGATCCCACTTTGGCAGCAGATGAGCAAACTGCCTCCCTGCGACGATATTTTAAGGGCGAAATCAATAATTTTCAGTATATCCTCAAGGGTAGGCAAAATTTGATCGGGGTCGTCAACGGGGGTGTCGAGGTCGTTAAACTCCAGGCACATTCGGTTCGGGATTTGATGAAAATTTTTGGGTTCGGGCACACCCGGACTGCCGATCGAGATCAGGTATTTAATCTCGCGCCCCGCAGCGCGATCGACAATGTATTCACTGGCTTCTACTTGCGAAGCAATCAGGATTTTCGGCAGTTTTTCACCCGATAAATCTGGGGAAACAGAGGGATCAAAATCAACTGTTTCTGCCTCAATCCTGACATCCGCCAAGTATTGGGCAGCCAGCGCACGAACGTCAGCAAATTCGCGATTTAAAGCTGTTTCCAGAGCCAAAATAGCAGCCGTTGAGCCAATTTGACCGAGGGATTTAACAGCCTTTTGGCGCACTCCAGAAGCTTCGTCCCCCAGCAGCCGTACCAAACCTGCCACAGCTTCCTCTGTCCCAATTTCCCCCAAAGCAGCAGCAACTCTCCACCGCACATAAGATTCGCTGTCGCCAATTGCGCTCGCCAGTCCCGCAACCACCATTTTTGGCAATTTCGCATCTCCCTCTGTATTGATGTTCCCAAGGGCAACCGCCGCCCTGCCGCGCACGAAAATATCTCGATCCGAGAGCGACCCGATTACGGCCACCATAGCCACCTCGCTGCTGATTTCTCCCAACGCAGAAACTGCACTGCCGCGCACGTCTGAATCGTCATGGTTGAGGGCTTCCACCAATCCCGCCACAGCCGTTTCCGTGCCAATTTGTCCCAAGGCCTCGGCGGCCCTCAAAGAAACTGCATAGGAGTCGGGATCATCGTGAAGCAATTCTACTAAGCCTGGTACTGCCTCAGAATCGCCGATTTTCCCCAAAGCCGCCGCCGCCCTAGCGCGGACGATGTGATTTTCGTCTCTGAGGGCATTCAGCAGCCCGGGAACTACCTCAGAAACACCGATTTTCCCGCAGTTGACGGCGGCCCGCCAGCGCACCTCGGAGTCTTGGTGTTTGAGGGCTTTCAGCAGCGCGGGGACGGCTATTTTCGGGTTAATTTTGCCCAAGGCCCAAACAGCCCAGGCGCGCACCCTGGAATCTGGGTGTTTGACGGCTTTGAGCAGTGCTACGGCGGCTGGTTTAGAGTCAATTTCTCCTAAAGCCCAAGCCGCCCAAGCTTGGATTTGGGAATCTTTGGATTCGAGCGATCGGGCTAATTCAATTACTGCTGCTTCGGAGCCGATTTTCCCGATCGCTCGAATCCCATCCAGGCGCACTGCACTTTCTTTGTGGTTCAATGCGGCCACCAACATCGGAATTGCCATATCGGAACTTGTGAGGGCCAGCAGTTTAATTTTGAGCAGCGGTGAAGTGGGGATTTTGTCGATTAATTTTATTGTGGCTATTTGAAATTCTGGCTTTACCGTTCCTGCTAGCTTCGAGCCGAGTTTTAAATTTACTTTTAGAGCTAACTTTACTGCCCGCAAAGCCAGACTTTGCTGTTCTACTTGCGGCAATATAGTCGCCAAGGTGTGCATCCCTTGTTTTTGTTTCAAATATTTTTGATGGAATTGAGCATCGCTGAGTTCGGGTAGCTGTTGGATGAGGCTTGCTGCTGATGTCACTGATTTATCCTAATATTGTGGCGAGCGGTTGAGATTGCTCTTTTAAACTGTCTTTAAAAAATATGCCGTCTACAAAACGCTACTTCTAAAAAAAAGCTTGCACCACTTCTAAAATATGTCTTATTCCACTATTTTTGCAACTCCCCAATTATTAATTATTGGGTTTGTTTGGGCGATCACCTTGACAATGAGTAGCGCTTGCTGCTTGGCATCGCTGTGCTATTAACGGGCATAGCTCTGCTATATCATTTTATACTCACATCTTGAACCATTGTCAGCAACAGGCAAGATGCCTGTTCCACAAAGAGTGAATTTTCTTGTGGAACAGGCATCTTGCCTGTTCATAAAAGCTTACTGAGAATGGTGCCACATCCTAAGTTTATACCAACTTGGCTGGAAATAGCGATCGGCACGGTTGACAATCAAGCATCCAGGATACAAGCCCCCGGATTCATCCGTGGGGTCAATACTTCAATTCTAAAATCTAAAATCTAAAATCTAAAATCTAAAATCGATTGACCGCAGCCAACCGCCAACTCCTTGATTCCGGGACAATCTCTCAACGAGCATAGGGCCCTTTTTTTAAAACCTTAGCCAAAGCATTATCGTTATCTCGCAAACCTTCGTAAAAAAACATCACTTCTCCTTGAATCCCGCAAGACCGGTTGTAAGCAATTACTTGCAACAACAGTTCGGGAGTTATGCTATATTTACTGCCTCGATTCGTCAACAAAATACCGGGCGACACGCACTTTACTTGCTGCCCGCTAAGCTGTCCCGAAATCATTTTATCGACCAATTGTTTGTAAGCATTAAAATCGCGGCGATAAAACTGCGGGTGAAGCAGATCCACCAAATTTTTGTCAACCCAAGCTTTAGAATCTTGCAAATATTCCACCAGCCCCCAGTCATAAGGACTCGGCGACATCGATAGCAACAAATCAGGATTAATCGCTTTCACTTCTCGGTATAAACGAGCTACAAACTCAGTAATAATATTAGCACGCCACTGCACCCAATGTTGCTCTTTACAATCCGATGGTGCTGCTCTACCGCACTCTTCTCGATAGCGTTTAACCGTTTTTTCGTCGTAACCGCCTTCTACCGGGAACGCAATGCGATCGTCTCCTTGAACGCCGTTTACCGGATAATTCTTAGCAACTTCCAGCATCAACCCCAGCACAAAGTCTTGCACTTCCAGGTCAAGAGAATTCATCCATTCAAAGTTATTTTTTTTAAGTAAATTGCCGCTGGCATCACGGGCAATCCACTCAGGTTTTTTCGCCAGCAAATGACCGCCCTTGCGATTGTAAGAACTCACAAATCCGTATTCAAACCAAGGAATCACTTTTAAACCAACTCTCTTGGCCTCAACAATTAATTCTGCCAAGGGGTCGCGACCGCGATACCGCACGTCAATTTCCGCCCCAAATTGTTGCCACATAATTTGAGAAGGATAAGCCGTAAAACCCCCGTTCCAAACTACAGGAAAAACGGTATTAAATCCCGTATCGGCGAGAAAGTCCATTGCCTCAGCAATTCGCTGTTTTGAGGTGAGAACTTTGCAGTCAGTGCTGGGTATCCAAACGCCGCGAATCCCACCAGGATTGTCAGCCGGTAACGAACTTGGCAGCCCTGGTGGATTTGGTGCAAAAAATCCAGTCGCCAACCGCTGTTGGAACGAAGAGACCAAACTGCGAATTCCAGATTGGAAAGGTGTGAAAAATCGCATTTATTTATTCTTTTTTTTTGTAAGGTGCGGAGTACGCACGCTACGTTATTAATTTGTAGCACCCGATATTATTTATGGATAAGGTGCGCCGAAGAACACCCGATATTATTTATGAATAAGGTGCGGAGTACGCACCCTATATTGATTGGTAGCACCCAATATTATTTATGGATAAGGGGCGCCGTACACGCCCCAAAATTGTACTATCCAGCTACTCCCGACAACTTCTGGCTCAAAGCTTCTTTCAAAAGTTCCGCCTTATCGGTTTCCTCCCAAGGCAGATCTAAATCAGTGCGTCCGAAGTGACCGTAAGCCGCCACATCTTGATAGAAACGGCCGCCTCTTTCAGCAGGCAAATTCTGCAAGTTAAATGCCTGAATGATGCCCGCAGGACGCAGTTCAAAATGCTGCTTCACAACTTCTAAAAGGCGATCGTCATCAACTTTTCCAGTGCCAAAAGTTTCGATCATCATGCTAACAGGCCGCGCAACGCCGATCGCATAACTCAACTGCACTTCGCACTTTTGGGCCAAACCAGCCGCTACGATATTTTTAGCAACGTAGCGACAAGCATAAGCCGCGCTGCGGTCTACCTTAGTGGGGTCTTTCCCAGAAAAAGCGCCGCCGCCGTGGCGGGAATAGCCGCCGTAGGTATCCACAATAATTTTGCGGCCCGTCAAACCCGAATCTCCTTGAGGCCCGCCGACCACAAATTTGCCAGTGGGGTTGACAAGGAAGCGAGTTTCTGCATCCGGCTTCACGCTAATATCGGCAAACACGGGTTGGACGACTGCAGCCCACAGGTCTTCTTTGATTTTGGCTTGAACTGCGGCTGTTTCTGTGATGTCGCCGATCGTCTCGGTGTGCTGCGTAGAAATTAAAATCGTATCTATGCCAACAGGTTTGCCGTCCTCGTAAATCACCGTAACTTGGCTTTTGCCGTCGGGACGCAGGTAAGATAACTGACCGGTTTTGCGGACTGCGGCCAGTTGACGGCAAATCCGGTGCGCTAAACTGATCGGCAGAGGCATCAATTCCGGCGTTTCGTTGCAAGCAAAGCCGAACATCAAGCCTTGGTCGCCTGCTCCAATGGCGTCTAATTCCTCTTCACTCGATTGTTCCCGGCTTTCGTGGGCTGTATTCACCCCTTGAGCAATATCGGGAGACTGAGAATCAAGAGCCACCAACACTGAGCAACTATTGGCCGAAAAGCCGTTGTCAGCGTGGATGTAGCCAATATCGGCTATTTTTTTCCGGGCTAATTCTATGTAATTTACCTGAGCTTTAGTGGTAATTTCGCCCGTCAGCAGCATTAAGCCGGTGTTGACGACAACTTCGGCTGCGACGCGGCTTTTGGGGTCTTCAGTCAGTAAGGCATCTAAAATCGTATCTGAAATTTGATCGCAGATTTTATCGGGATGGCCTTCAGTGACCGATTCAGAGGTAAACAGGTAGCGGCGTGACAATGATTATTTCTCCTTAGATAGGGGCTCTTCCTGCGCGACCTCGACGACCGACGAGTTATTTTTCCGGTAAAGGCCAAGAACGATCGCGTCTGGGCTACCGTCTAATTTTTGTCGATCTGCAGAGCCGTGTTGAAGCAGGGTTTGAGATTGGGTAAAGTGACACTACTATAGCAAAGTGAGTTCCGGGAAGTCCCTAAAAACTTAGATTTTGTAGGATTGTAGATCGATCTCGGACACCGCTCCTCTACCCCGTAACCTGACAAAGGTAAGATACAGTCAGGGTATCGCCTTGTGCAAGAACTATGGCAGGACTCCAAAAATCACCAAACTTGATGATCCAAACAGTTGCCGACCTAGAATTTCCCGGCGGCCCCATACCGCTTGACTCTCGATTTTATATTGAGCGCTCAGGGGCCGAAGCCCTCGCCTGTGCAGAAATTAGCAAACCCGGAGGCCTTGTTCGCATTAAAGCTCCCAAAAAAATGGGCAAAAGTTCGCTGATGCTGCGGATAATTCACGCGGCAGTCGATCGTGGATACCGCACAGTAACTGTAGACTTTAAGCAAGCCGACGCAGCGGTTTTTGCTAGTTTAGATAAATTTTTGCGCTGGTTTTGTGTCAATGTCGCTCGGCAACTCAAACTCGAACCAAATATTGATGAATTCTGGGATGAAGATATGGGCAGCAAAGTAAGCTGCACTATTTACTTTGACAACTATTTGCTCAAACAAATTGACAGTCCCATTGTCTTGGTTATCAACGAAATAAATCGCGTATTTGAACGCACCAACATTGCTCAAGATTTTCTTTCGATGCTCCGTTTTTGGTACGAACAAGCTCGCGCTAGCAAAACTTGGCAAAAACTCCGCACCGTTGTCATTCATTCGAGAGAAAATTATATTGCTTTGAATGTTAATCAATCTCCATTTAATGTAGGAATGCCGATTAAACTATCAGAATTTACTGCTGAACAAGTTCAAGATTTGGCGTGCAGACACGGACTGAACTGGAGCAATAGCGATCCGATAGAGCAATTAATGAACATGGTAGGCGGGCATCCTTATCTAGTACATTTAGCGCTGTATCACCTGGCAATTTTGCAACAAAATCGCCAGTCGGGCGATCGGGATGAGCCTGGGGAGGAACTGGGGCGAGCCGAGTTGGCAGAACTGTTAACAGCAGCTCCTACTCACAGCGGAATTTATAGCGACTACTTGCAAAATCAGTCGATCGCCATTCAACAGCAGCCCGAACTCGCCTCCGCATTCCAACAAGTTGTCGATGCTAAAAATAGCATTTACCTCGAACCTTTGATGGCTTATCAGTTAGACAGCATGGGACTTGTCAAATTAGAGGGAAATAACTGTAGTTTGTCTTGCGAATTATATCGCCTGTATTTTCAAGGGCAAAATTTGTGCGAGGAGAAGTTGTCGGTGGTTGGTTTTGAGGAGTTGCTGCAGGAAAATCAAAGGCTGCAAACTTTGGTGAATGTGGACGAACTTACTCAAATTGGTAACAGACGGCATTTTGATAGTTGCTTGCGAGCGGAATGGAAACAGATGGCTCGTGAGGGGTGTCCGATATCTTTGATTTTGTGCGACCTGGATTATTTCAAAATATATAACGATACCTACGGACATCAAGCAGGAGATGAGTGTTTGCGAGCGGTAGCTCAGACAATTCGCCGATCGCTCCAGCGTCCTGCTGATGTAGCTGCTCGCTACGGGGGCGAGGAATTTGCTGTGATTTTACCGGAAACTGATGCGTCGGCTGCTCTGGTTGTTGCCGAACAAATTAGAGCGAAAGTGAAAGCTTTGAATATTGTTTTTAACCCGGAGACTGTTGACGGTCTACCTAATTCTGTGGTAACGATTAGTTTGGGAATTGCCAGCGTTGTTCCGGGGCCGGAAAATGATGCGACAACGCTGCTACTGGCGGCTGATGAGGCTCTTTATGACTCGAAAAGGCACGGGCGCGATCGGCTCACTATGAGTACGCTTTTAAATTTTCGATTTGCTGCTGTTAATTAGCTAATTCCGGGGAAATATAATTCGTTTCTACACATACAAAGTCCGCCCGCGCGGACTCTGAAAAAAATGATAGTTAAGAACTGGATTTGATGTTAATAGCGGGGGACGGTTCGATCGACCACCATTGAGTAAGCATCGATACCACCAACGATATTTTTAACGTTAGTAAATCCTTGAGTGGCTAACCAGTGGCACATTTGAGCCGATCGCACTCCGTGATGGCACAGAACGAGGGTTTCTGTGTCGCGATCGAGTCTAGCGTCAATTTCACCAGACCATTCGGCAAACTCGCTCAACGGAAAAGCTACAAATCCCGGCAGCGCCGCGAGTTCAATTTCGTAAGGTTCCCGCACATCTACAAGCTGCAATTTCTCAGCATTGGTTTCTGCTAATTGGCGAGCTAATTCTTCGACTGTAATTTGAGCAAAAATTTCTGACATTTGATTAAAAAAAAGTAGTCATTAGTCATATCATGTCCGGTCGAGCGACCGCGATTTTTGTAGGGGCGGGTTCACCAACAATACCTGCCAATAATGGACAATCTCAAAAACCCGCCCCGACCAGGATATTATTGTTAATCGATCGGACATCAGTCATCAGTCAACAGTCATCAGTCAACAGTCAACAGTCAACTGTTAACAGTAATTAATTGAGAGGCGCAGGCGGTGAAATTAGCTCCACAGGAGGGGTAGGTGCAGGGCGCCCGTCCAACTGGCTCACGCTGCCCCTCGGATCGAGACAAGTTGCGATTAAGCTGTCAGTGGGAAAGTCGAGCCTGCCGCTCAAACCGACTACGCATTCAGCAAACTCTTGTGGCAATAAACTGCGGCGGCATCCATCGAGCACTAGCAGGGGATCTGCCGGTTGAGTTCGAGTTTTGCCGTTAATATTCACTACGCAAGTAGCCAATTCTTGGGGACGCCTCACCCGCCGACAGCTAGAGAGCGCTTCGACACCCGAAATATTGGTTTTGCGGTTGATTTGGAGGGCACATTTAGATATGTCACGGGGGTGGAGGGCGTCAGCACAAGCGGCGGCGGCGGCCTCTGCCCCCACTCCGGCTTCGATTAGTTCCAGGGCGCAGACGCGATAGGGATTCCTAGAGCGAGGGATTCTAATAGTAATGGCTGATGCTGGTGAGATTGGCAGTGCTGCTGCCAACAAACCTAGTGCTGCTAGCTGCGTGCCGAGAGCCAATATCCAGCGCGCGGTAGGCTTTGAGCCTGTCGGTGCTGGCTTTGGGGAAGAAGTGCGGGAAAAATTGCGGTTGTGCATGGCAGATCGAGTAGTGAGTTTTTTTGGCTGATTGGGGCGATCGATCGGCTTTTCCTTCAGAATTTACCGCACATTATGGATCGCGCTGCGGTCGATCGTTTTTTTATCGATCTTTATTTTAATTTTGACCGTTACCAACATATAATATAGAGTCTGCATAAATATTGCATACAGATATTAGAGAGGAAAATAAATGTCTCGATATCGAGGCCCCCGATTGAGAATCGTCCGTCGCCTGAAAGAGTTGCCGGGTCTAACCCGCAAAACCCCCAGACGAGATTATCCGCCTGGACAGCACGGTCAAAACCGCAAAAAGCTCTCTGAGTATGCGGTTCGCTTGCAAGAAAAGCAAAAACTCCGTTTCAATTACGGTGTGACGGAACGCCAACTGCTCCGTTACGTCCGCAAAGCCCGCCGTGTCACGGGCTCCACAGGTCAAGTGTTACTGCAATTTTTGGAAATGCGCTTGGACAATACTGTGTTTCGGATGGGAATGGCTCCAACCATTCCGTCCGCTAGACAATTGGTAAATCACGGTCACATAACTGTCAATGACCGTGAAGTCAATATCGCCAGCTATCAGTGCAAGCCTGGTGATGTGGTTGCTGTGAAAAATAGAGAGCGCTCGCGCACAATGGTAGAAGCTAATCTCAAAGACCCAGGCTTGGCTCACTTGCCAAATCACTTGGAATTTGATAAGCAAAAACTAATTGGCAAAGTTAACGGCGTTATCGAACGCGAGTGGATAGCTCTACAGATTAACGAACTGCTAGTCGTGGAATACTACTCACGGCAAGCTTAAGTTATTAGTCATCAGTCGTTGGTCATTAGTCATCAGTTGGTTGCTAGCAGAATAATTAATAATTGGGTAGGAACCCAGTTATTGATTAATTGCTACTGAATAATGAGGACTAAGGACTGAGGACTAAGAATTAAAAATTTTCAACACTCCCACCCCCTAAAAAGGGATGGGATTTTTTGAAGGTTTCGCTTGTTAAGTTCTTTGAGTTGCCATTTGCTCAGACGACACCTGGCTGATGGCATTAAATGATGTCCCCACCTCAAATTATTTCCTTAAAATGTTTCTTCTCCGGTTGGTTCTTGGTGGACAAGACCTCGCTTTTGAAGGCGATAATTCGCTACAACCGGGTAAACAACACCGCGTATCCGATTGATCGCACCTACTGGACGATGAACTGCTAAGCCGTTCCAAGGAGAATATCTAAGGTTTTCGTTGAAATCAGATTGTTTTTCATAATCAATAATCTGATGCTTGACGGTGAGACGACCTACAATCATTTTTGGAGTTGGTTTGCGTCAATTCGTTTGCGGTTTATTGGGGATTTTCAGGAGTTGGCGAGCCTGGATTTATAAACATTAGGAAGCCTCGAAAAATATCAGTATAGCTGATTATTCCATCGAAGGTAAATTTACCACTATCAGAGTCTTTTGTGCAAACTACAAGAGCAGTAGGTCTATCCTTAGAATTATCTGGAACAAATGTTTCAATCACTTCAGAGGTACGATCTCCAGGACTTACGCTGTTTCTCTCATTCACCGGAAGCATAATATATTTTAACGGCAATTTTGAGTATTGAGTCAAAGTTATATCGTGTAAAAAAGTATTAACAATTACATCATCAACTATTCCTGTCACAAATCTACCATCTGCTGTTGTGATAGGAATATGAGTAAAGGAATTTTCCTTCAAAATTCTTCGGGCACGCAACAAATTGTCATCCTCAGTTAATACAGTAAGATCCTCTCTTTTCTTAAATAGGCTATTTTGACCTATAGTTGCCCTTAAGAACTGTGTATGACTTGTTGGATCGTTGATTTTACGCAATACATCGGTGTAGGATATTGTTCCTACGATAAGCTTATTATCTCCATATACACATAGAGTCCGATATCGTCGAGTAAAATTTTCTCCTTCGGGTTTTACAGGATTCATTAAATCCTTAAAAACATCTTTAACTTTACTATTTTTGAGAGAAAGAGTCTTGACAGGTATCGTCATAAGTTTTGCAAAATCCTCAATTTCATTAAGACATTTTGCACTAATTTCTTGATTGAATTTTCGCAGTTGTAATTTTTGTTGAGGTGTCAGAGGGAATTCTGGCGGATATAGTTCGTTGGGAGGAGTTAAAATTTTCACTAGGTCTGTCTTGCTAATGACAGTTTTTAACTCCCCTTTTGGTTCATCACTTTTAGGATCAATAGGCTCAATAATTGGGACGTGCCTGATTTTAAATTCATCCATCATAGCGTCTAAATAGTCCACTGTGTCAGTTGGCTGTAACCACCATAAGGGTCTATTCTGTTGGAGTGCAGGGAACTCCTGATCGATACGTGCTTCCATATTATTAATAGACATGATTAAAATCCTCCTTTATTGTTTAATTTTGACGGTAAACTTGTACGCGGAATTGTAAAATATCAATAGGTGTTACTACCATTTTTGGGTAAATATTGCCTAGCAATTGTTCAACAATAACTACTTCCTTAAATTCCAAATTTAAGTAAGCATTAATACACTCTTGCAAGGTTTTACTTTTCTCAACCAAACATAATTTAGTTACAGGTTTCATTATTTCCGATAAAGATATACCCATTAAACTAAAATACATGGGATGAGTCAGTGTTGTCACCTGCTTTTTATCAACCATTCCTAGCAAATTGCCATCGCGATCGCAGATAGTTATATGCTCTATCGGCAAATATTTCATCGCAAATCGGGCTTGAGCTAGGGTATCTGATGGTAGTAGAGTATATGGTTGTTCCATACCACTCGCTTCCGGTAACGCTAAAAAGCGTTCGGCTTTCAATTGACAAAATTTTTGATTAGATTTAATGTGACTTAAGATGCTTTCGGGAGAAGCTACGCCATAAACTGTTTCGTCCTCATTGATAATAGGTAAAACTCTGATTGCTGAAGTTGATTTATAGGATTCCACTAATTTATCGATCGCATAAATGAGCCTCTGATTTTTAGAAGTATAAGGCTGGATTTTTTCTAGTTTAAATACCTCTTTTATCTGCTTTTTTAAACTATTAACCACTTCCTCATTTAACTGTTTGCGAAGTTTAGGGGGTTTAATTCTAAACTTAACAGGTACATCTAAAGCTGGCGGTGGTAATGATCGTAAAATTGATAAGTCAGTTAGGATACCCGCAAATTTTTTATCCTCATCTACAATAACAATTTCACTCGCATTTTGCAGAGTAACTAAAGCTAATGCTTCTGCTACTGTATCTGTATCTTTTAAGATACAAAAATCATTGGTTATGACCTTCGTATCTTCTATACTTCCATCGCTATTTTCCATGATTTTTCAACGATTACATATAAGTTACAGATTGAGATAATTTTTGAATCGCTTTCCAGTCATCACTATTTGTGATTTTACCATCATTATAGTAGGTAACTATAAAGTCTATTAAATTTCGATTTTCTAAGAATTGTGCAAATATTGGATGTTTGTTCGTAGACTTGATTAAATTATCTATGCCAATATCTATGCTATCATCTGTTCCACATTCCTTTTGCCAAGCACTGTATATTTGATCCATAAGTTGATGATTGTTAGCTAAACGATCGTAAAAATCAGGAAAATTTAACTGAAGTAAAATTATTTTGCAAAATTTATACTTGTCATCAGTATTCCAGTCTATTTTTTTATTTTCAAGTATGCTTCGATGATCGTCGGTTAATCGGGGTTGTGCGAGCTTATCAGCAATCGTCGAGTTGTGTTTTTTTACAATCTCTTGAATCATATAAAAAGCCGTAATAAATTGTTGCATTTTACGGATATTTGAATTAGTCGCTTTAGAAATCATCCCCCATATTTTTTCATCATTACTATACTGAGCAGTTAAAGAACCTTGAAGCAGTCTATCTTTAACTTCATCTCGATTTTTATCAGATAGAAAAAAGTTAAGATTGATTATTTTTTCTATATATTCCCTACCAGTAATACCAAGCTCTTTAGGGTATCTTTGTCCCACCGCTTGCTCAATAATTCTTTTATCAAGTCCAATGACAAAGATACAGTTAGACTGATCTAAATGCAATTTCAAGCATTCTAGGACAGATAAAGCATTTTCTGGTAAGCAACGATCCAAATCATCAATAAATATCATCAATCTACCATCGTTACCCACATAACTTTGCACTGCATTTTTAAAGACATTTTCAAAGTTGTTGATAAATTGATAAGGATTAATGAGGTGAGGTTTTCCATCGGGATTAGCCCACATTTCTAATTCTTTAGCTATGTCTTGTGTATTAACAAGACCTGCTGTTTGAACATTAATATATCCTCTGGCTAAAATGCCAGCTAATTTTAAAGCGCAAACTGAATAGGTTAAAGCCGCTTTTGTAATATTCTTGCGCTCTTCTACATTAATACTTGTGTCTTCACATATTTGACTGAGAATAGTCTGGATTATGGCATTTTTAATGTCCTGTTTATCGTCATATTTCCAAGCATTAAACCAAACCGTTTTATATTTTTGGGCAGAACGAGTTCCTAATTGTTCAAAGTCACTTCTCATTCGTGCCATGAGGCTGGTTTTGCCGCTCCCCCAAGAACCAAAAATACCAATGGTAAAAGCACTTTCTTTATGATATTGATTTTGCATCAAAATACGATGTCGTTCTTGTTCCGAAAGTGGTTGTGTAGCCTCGATCGCCATATTACACAGTAATTCTGCGTAAATATCATAATTAAGCTCACTGCTACTTCCTGGGCCACCACGAATGATATTTCTATCAACTTGATTAAAAGACATAACTTGTGTACTCCTTGATTTATCAATTAAAGGACTTACCCAGTACGAAAAACATGGGTTTGAGATGGCGACGCACAGCGAACAATGACAGAATTACGCTAGGTATGCGTAAGTCTTGAATTAGGACTTAGTGGGCTTTTTTACTTCTGACAAAACTTCTTTAATTGCTGATGTAACTGCCTCTTTAGACATAAACCCGTTGATGGTTTCTAGCAACAACCACTCACTATATAAGTTGATTAAAGGTGCAGTTTCTTCCTGAAAAATTTGGATGCGTCGCCGAATAACTTCTGGAGTATCATCTGTACGATTTTCCTTAATGGCCCTCTTTCTCAGTCGCTGAACTAAAACTGAGTCTGGTACATCAAAATTGATAACACAATCACAACTTGGCCGATCTAAATCCCTTAATAATTTGTCTAAAGCTCCTACTTGAGCGACGTTCCGAGGAAATCCGTCTAATATCCAACCTGGTGTTGCTTCTTTTTTAGTTAATTGTTCTTTTACAATATCTAGCACAATGCTATCAGGGACTAATGATCCTTTATCTATATAAGATTGTGCTTTTTGGCCTATCTCAGTTTTGTTTTTTCGCTCCTCGCGCAGTAGTTCGCCGGTTGAAATGTGATGAATCCCGAAGTTCTTGGCTACGATCGCAGCTTGAGTGCCTTTGCCTGCGCCATTCGGGCCTAAAAATATAATTCGCATACTTTTTATGATTCAACTGTTGGATAAGCTAGGATTGTTTTGTTGATAACGAACTTAAAGCTAACAAAGACTACCAAATTACCCTATCATTACATTAGCATTTTCCCAAAGCACTAGAAACGGTCACAAAAAAATATGACCAGAAGCATGAAAGACCAATGTAATATCTACCTTAAAACAAAAAATAATCATCCGCAACTATGGAACATTATCAATTTATGCTACCATTACGTTAGCAATTTCCACCAAGACTAAAAATGGTTACACGAAAACCTACTAGAAAGGATCTATTTGCCGAAGCTGCCCAAACTTGGGACTTGAATCGCATCTATGAACTATTTACCGAAGCTAAACGCCGCATTTTCCCCAACGCCCGCCAAGGGCTCACTGATACAGAAAAATTATATTTGCGTGGTCTTTTGTGCAATTTCAGCCCTAGTGATATTGCGCGTCAATTGTCGAAAAGTGCTAGGGGGGCTGAGGTTTATATGTGCAAAACTCTCTATCAATATTTTAAGGGTATTCCTGAAACTCCTAGTGATGATGTTGGTAATTGGCGCAATGTTCATCAATGGTTGGATAAAGCTGGTTATAAAGTAGATTTATCGGGTGATTCTACTGTCGGTAGGTCTTTACCAAAAGACGCTAAAATACATATAACTGATATTAATTTTTTTTAATGACAATAATAATGCAACAATTTCTATAGATATCAATATTAAGTTATCGTTTCCTTCAGATGTGACAAATCAAGGTGAGGATAAAATAGCAAATGATTAAAGATAAATTTAGGAAAACAACGTGAAACAGGCTACATTTAAAGGGTTTGGGGAACGCCAAAAATGAGAATGATACCAAATCCGGTCTTGTTACCCCCTGTATGATTCGGCGGTTGAAACCGCTACTACAAAAACGAAGTCCGCCTCCGCAGACTAAGAAATAAACGGGGTTTTTAACTCGGATTTGATATGAAACAGCCTTGGAGTAAAAAAGGGGATTTGGTATAACTAATCCGACTTTTCCCCAGACACCAAAATTCCGATCGTGAAATCGTAATTTTTTTAACAATGTGTGGGCTTTTCTGGTTTCTCGATCGGCAAATTTGTGCGAAAATTTCCTAGCCCCGGTTAAATTTGAAACGTCCAAAAGTGGGGACGATCGACCGCAGCGACTGGCTACGAGGTTCTCGCACCAAAACCAAAGGCAGCAAGCCTACCAACCGCACAGCAGCCGAGAGGGCAAACAGTGAACCCAAACTCATGCCCGGAAGTTCGGCAAGAAAGCCGCCGACGGTAGTTCCCAAAGCCCCAGCTACTCCCGCAACCGCTGCGGCGATCGCAAAATAAGTCGAAGGTTGCTCGATCGACGCTATCTCCATTTGAATATTGTTAGTACACAGCCCGATCGCCCCTAAAGTCGTTCCCCCCAGCAAGTGCAGCAGCGGCAGCCACACCCACACCGCAAACGGGTAATTCCCCGTACCCAACCACAGCAAAGGCGTTAGGGCCACCACCAGCCCAACCGCAATTAGCAGGGGGCGATTTCCCCAGCGATCGGCCAACTTACCCCAAAACATCAGCAGCAGTAGATTTGCGCCGGAACTCAAGCTGGTGTAAATCGTTACCAAACTCACATCCAAGCTTAAATCTTTCAGCAGGTAGATATTAAAAAAAGGCGCGCTGAGATTAATAGCAAATGTCCACACACTGAAGTAAAGAATAAACATTAAAAAATTATAATCTTTCAGCACAGAAGGCACAAAATCTGTTATTTTTTTTGCTTTTTTCTCTGTAAGTCGATCGCTCTGTGTATCTTTTTTGTATACCTGGGGATTCACATCAACCATGAAGGATTGACAGCCCAAACTAATCATTCCCGCCAAAACACCCACCAATAAAACAATACCGTAGCCCACAATTGGACCGCCGTCCCAAGTTGACACTCCCAATCCCATCAACGGCACTCCCAGCAAAGTGATGAGGCTGACAGCACTGTTGCGAAAGCCAAAATAGCGTCCCCGCAAGCGCTGAGGAACCACAGCAGCCATCCAACTGAACCAGCTAGAATTGGCAAAAGCTGCCAGCACGCTAGCTGCTACGACTGTTACCAGTGTCCAGTGCAGCAGTTGGTGGGGATCTGCGTGCTGGGAACCCCAAACAATTGCCACCGCCAGTACCAGCCACAGCAGCCGCGAAACGCCGAAGACAAATAGGTTGTACCAGCGGCGGCTGGTTGTCTGATCAGCGATGTAGGCTCCTAATGGTTGCAGGAGATTTACCACCATCGGAATAGCAGAGAATATACCTATTTCCACGCTACTCGCACCGAGTTGCAGCAAGAAGTTGCTCAGCAGCACGCCGGTGGTCGCCGACTCGAAGATAGTGGCAAAAACGCCGTCTAGAGTTGAGGCTTTCAGGGTCGATCGAACGTCTTTTTTGGAAAATTTGATATCTGTTTTTGGAGATAAAACGAGCTGAGATATTTGATTGTCTAGTATTTCAGGAGTCGGAAGAGATAGAGGTTCATTTAACTCTGCAACTGGTTCAAACATAAGTAATAGGATTTTAGTCGTAGATTAAAGAATTGCCCAATCCTGGTGTGGCAAGGGTTTGAGGCTGGCCGATCGTTAAATTATTTTTCACGCGCAGGTGTCAATAAAATTTAATCTTTATGCTCAAAATTTCTGAGCTAGCCTCTTAAGATAAAACCAGCCCAGCCTTCAAGGTGTGAGCTTGAAAGCTAGACTGGCACTTCCGGGTAATGGTTATTAATATAGATGGCAAGCGATCGCTGGGACATCAACCGCTTGGGAGATTTGACACTCCCCAGCCTAAAGGCGTAGGGATTCTTAATTCATCGACTGACCTTTAAGCGCTATGTCCTTTCGGCACTTCTTAAACCTTTCAACCGTACAAAATACCAATTGACGAGTTCAACTCACAGCAACCCCAGAGGGTCTATCTCCAAAAGCGTACTAGGATATTTACCTAGAGTTGGGGTATGCCCTACCCTACTTAACAACACTAAATAGTTTGTTTCTGTGGTTAAAGGAACTGTGTTAAGCCCCTAGCTGTTTAGAGAGTTTTCGCCGCTCTTTGTCCCCCGGTTTACGCCTGAAAGTGTGTCGTTAACTGTTTTTATGCACTCCGGGCGCAGGAGTCTAACCTTGACAACTCTAGTATACTAGAAATTTCCTGACTTTTAGGAAGGGATTTAAGAAATTAAAGCCGTCCTAGAAGGACAGGGTTTTAGACCCAATTTCCTTGATAAATTTGCCAGTTGTAAAAAAGTAGGTTTTAGGGCTTAACAAGGAAGCGATCGCAGCATTTCGCCTGCCAAAAATAGCTCGAGTTCGGCCTCAAACAACTCCTCCCAAGGGCCAAAACAATTTTCGCCCCAGATCCTCGACTCGGCTCTCAAACCTTTACGGCTAGCTAAATATTGTGAAAAGCGCCCGCACCGGCCCGTAAGCCTTCGGAGTCGGTTGTTGGCGATCCTCTAGGAGAGTTCCGCTAACGCACCTCAACAAAAGTGTGGCTGCGATCGGCAACTGGCAGGACAAAATTATCACTTGACAAAATTTACGCTAACTGATAATAATAGCAAACCCTAGAATTAAACTTAAATGTTTGAGGGCTATCAGTGCTAAGGCGTGATGTCGATCGCCCGCAAACTTACAGATTTCTGCATTTGATCGTGACTAAAACTCAACCTTTATCGGGGTATACGTTGCCAGTATTTGCCTGTGCGGCTGCACTTGCAGCTTTGCGGTGCTTGCGTGAGGGTATTCAGTCTCTAGATAGCGTATCAGTAAATTTACTGGAACCGCAAATAACGGCAGAAATTCCGATCGAACAGGCGTCTGTACTCAAAACTGGTACGGCTTTAGGCGTGACTCGCTCCGATCCGGGGGACAATCTCGATCTGACTCGCAATACCCCCGTTTGGGCAATGGTGGAATTGGGGAATTGGGAAGAGGGAGAGAGGGAGAGAGAGGGAGAGAATCGGGGAGAGGGAGAGCAGATTGTGATTCTCGGCGGTGAAGGTATAGGGCGTCACACAGTCGGTGGAGGGGCGGCGATCTATGATTACGCAATGCGGCTGCTGCGATCGAATCTGAGCCTAGACCTCGCACCGTCCGAAAAAATTACTGTCACCCTGATTCTGCCGTCAGGGCGCCAACTAGCCACCCGCACTTCTAACGAAGCTTTCGGCGTGGTAGAAGGACTTTCGCTGCTGGGTACAACTGGCATTTCTCAACCGCTGAGTGCCCCTGGACAGTTGGAAGTTTACCGCGAACAACTGCAACAAAAAGCCGAACTGTTTGACTGTTTGGTTTTTTGCATCGGCGAAAACGGCTTGGATTTAGCGCGACAACTGGGGATTAATCCTGATAGGCTCGTCAAAACCGCTAACTGGCTCGGCCCGCTGCTGGTAGAAGCAGGATATCAGGGCGTGCAGTCAATTTTGCTGTTTGGCTATCACGGGAAACTGATGAAATTGGCGGCGGGGATTTTTCACACTCACCACCACCTCGCTGACGGGCGCAGGGAAATTCTCACAGCTTACTGTGCTAAAGCTGGAATGCCCGCCGATGCGTGTTCCGCAATTTTTGCCGCAGCGACAGCCGAAGAGGCTCTTGGGCAACTGCGGGCTTTAGACGCCGAGTTTGGGAGCAATTGGGTCGATCGAATTTACGGCGACATCGCCCGACAAATAGACTTGCGCTCATCGGATTGCATTTTTACTCACACTAACTTGCAAATCCCCGTGGGCTCGGTCATGTTCGGGCGCGATCGCAAAATTATTGTTAAAAGTGATATAGGAGATACATTTTTGACTCAAATTTGTTAATCTAGTGTGAATATCCCTGAATTCTGTTTAAAACATCGCTCAGGGATAATATTTAACAAGTAATAATTCTTTGTCCCTAGACCTTAATTATACTAGGTTGCTTCGGGAAGTTATTTCTGAAGCAATAATTCTATTAATTAGGGTAAGGCTCGAAGTAAATCTATGCTTGCCCTGTACCCGATTAATCGACTAACATCGCTGACTGCAATCTAGTATGAATAAGATTTATTCCTAGCGACTAATGGTTCCTCGCCTTCCTTAGAATTGTACTGAGACCGCGACAGATACCTCCGCTACTTTCGACCCAATTAGCAATTAGCAATTACGCAATAACCGTGACTACTCAAATAAAAACTGAATCAGACCTCACAAACTCTTCTCTGGGGAAGATCGATCGCCAGATGATCGTGATTCTCGACTTCGGTTCGCAATATTCCGAACTGATTGCTCGTCGCATTCGCGAAACTCAAGTATATTCCGAAGTTATTTCTTACCGGACTACGGCAGAACAGTTAAAAGCTATCAATCCTAAAGGAATTATTCTTTCAGGAGGCCCGAGTTCTGTATACGATGAAAAAGCACCCCAATGCGACCCAGAAATTTGGAATTTGGGAATACCGGTGTTGGGAGTGTGTTACGGGATGCAGTTGATGGTAAAGCAGCTCGGAGGCACGGTTGAGCGCTCTAAATTAGCGGAATACGGCAAGGCATCGCTATTTATTGACGATCCTACGGACTTGCTGACAAATGTCGAAGAGGGCAGCACGATGTGGATGAGCCACGGAGACTCCTGTACTCAACTGCCGACGGGTTTTGAGATCCTCGCTCACACGGACAATACTCCGTCTGCTGCTGTTGCTAACCACGAGAAAAATTTGTACGGGGTTCAGTTTCACCCAGAAGTAGTTCACTCGATCGGGGGAATAGCTTTAATTCGCAATTTTGTTTACCACATTTGCGAGTGCGAACCGACTTGGACGACTGCTACTTTTGTGGAGGAATCGATTCGGGAAATTCGAGAGCTAGTCGGAGAGAAACGAGTTTTGCTGGCTCTATCCGGTGGTGTAGATTCTTCTACTTTGGCTTTCTTGCTGCACAAGGCGATCGGCGACCAACTTACCTGTATGTTTATCGACCAAGGGTTTATGCGGAAGTATGAACCAGAACGGTTGGTAAAATTATTTAAAGAGCAATTCCACATTGACGTTGAGTATGTGAATGCTCGCGAACGCTTTTTAGCTCAACTTGAAGGGATTACTGATCCTGAAGTAAAACGCAAGCGGATTGGTCACGAGTTTATCAACGTATTTGAAGAAGAATCGAAGCGTCTAGGCCCCTTCGACTACCTGGCACAAGGTACTCTTTATCCTGATGTGATTGAGTCGGCTGACACTAATGTAGACCCGAAAAGTGGCGAGCGAGTTGCTGTTAAAATTAAAAGCCACCACAACGTCGGCGGTTTGCCGAAAGATTTGCGATTTAAGCTGATTGAACCGCTGCGAAAACTGTTTAAGGATGAGGTGCGAAAAGTCGGCCGGTCGATCGGGCTTCCCGAAGAAATCGTCAACCGACAACCTTTCCCCGGCCCGGGATTGGCGATTCGGATCATAGGAGAAGTTACCGCAGAGAGACTAAATATTTTGCGGGATGCTGACTTCATTGTTCGCCAAGAAATTAATCGGCACGGATTGTACGGTGAACTTTGGCAAGCTTTTGCAGTTTTGCTGCCGATTCGCAGTGTAGGCGTGATGGGCGATCAGCGCACTTATGCTTACCCGATCGTCTTGCGATTTATTAAGAGTGAAGACGGGATGACGGCTGATTGGGCGCGGGTTCCTTACGATTTGTTGGAACTGATCTCGAATCGGATTGTGAATGAGGTTAAGGGGGTCAACCGGGTGGTTTACGATATTACTTCTAAGCCACCGGGAACGATCGAGTGGGAGTGATTTGTAGTTAGCGATTAGGTAGGCGGACTAATTTTTTGTCTGTCTACTTATTTTGATTTTGGATAAAAGGGCGATTCCCCATATTCCGCCCTTTGACTCTCACATTTAGGTATTTTTGACCAAGCCATGAGGTTTGCGTCAATTTTGAGGGAATTCCCAGTCAACAGTGGCTCAAAGGGCAGAATGTGGGTTCTAATTGTTCCAGCGCTGCATTGGTTTCAATGTTGTGACTTCGATCACTGGTAAGACGGACTTGGTTCACCGAAGATTTTCAGTATTATCACGGAAAAAAACCAGCACCATCACTTGCTCTTAGGAGAAACCACGAGATGATTAAGGTGTCGAGTTCAAAACAATCCCATGTATCCAGTTAATCTTCTCCCCGGCGCTATCAACGAATTAATCGCCACTGTCACCGATACTCACCGCGTTACCAAAGCTGACCGCTACGGCATGATGGCGGCCATCCTTGATGAGTCTATCAGTGAAGAAGAACGTGGCTCACTCGATCGTCTGATTCGCTCCCTGGTCAAAGGTAGGATTCAAGTCAGTGATGAACTCTCCATCGTCTCGTAAGCAGAAAGCTCGTTAAGAACTCGACACTCTACAAGAGCTTTCGATTGGGAAAGTTTAAAGAAGTCACTGATACAATTTTCTAGAAAGAGCTTTTTGTATAATGCAGTTTTGACATAGACAATTAGCCCTTCCCGATGAATACGAAGAAACCGACCCCTGGTTTCGGCATCATCCGGCAACTGAACTTCCTGTTTGGGAGGATGCAGGAGGGCTGACACCCGTAGAAAAGCGGCATCTCTGTGGCTTGCTGTGCGGCTACAGCCCAGCCGAAATTGCGGTTTTTCTCAACAAACAAATCAAAGGTGTAGAAGTTGATTTGTCAAAAACTTTGTACAGATATATAGAATTATTGACAAATCGGCCCCGAAATGCTCTAAAAAATTGGAGAGATGCGATCGACTGGCTGGAAATAGCCGGATATAAAACGCAGCCAAAAACCTCAACCGGCGCCATATTAAAAGCTACTCTCCACCATTCAGACAGGATTTTGTCTGCGGCTATCAGTCCCGACGGACAATTCCTCGCAACGGGTTCTGAGGATAGTACAGTGAAAATTTGGAGTTTGCACAGCGGTGAACTGCGGCAGACGATTTTCGGACATTCAACAGCCGTGTTGCTAGTGGCTTTCAGTCCCGCCAGCAAAACGCTGCTGACACGATCGCGCGCGGGCACAGTCAAACTCTGGAACCTGCAAAACGGCGAACTGCTGAAGCGTTTGGCAGAGGTGCACCGCCACGAATCCGTCGCCGTTACGCCATGCCTGTGGGTTTTATCTAGGATCTATTGGTCATGACACCATAGCTATTCAGGCTTATCTGGGACACAAGAATATTCAACACACTATTCGCTACACGGAGTTATCGCCAGACCGCTTCCAGAATTTCTGGCTCCACTGAAACTATTTTTGGTTCAAAATCTCTACAAATCAATGGTTTCAACTGCCTTGCTTTACAAAATTTTACAACCTGTCCTCTTTGGCGCGTATCCCGGCTGAACCCCATTGAGACTGTGGTTTAATTAATGTCTAAAAAGTTACCCAAATTTTTTTTGCTTCTTCTAAAAAGCTTTTACAGCAATGGTTTTAGCCTATCTTGCCTCTGGTAACAGCTTCGCTAGCTCCTTGCCACCCTGCAATTTTCTTGACATCTTCCTTAAGGAGGAAGTATATTTGTTTATGTTGTAGTAATGCTACTTCGGTTTTTACTAATATCCCTCACTAGACTCTAATGATGAAAAATCTATACAGCTTGCCTTCCTTGACAATGAATTATTCAGTTCCAATCGCTAAAATCCTTCAGAGTTTAATGGTTGCTACGGCCTTAGCCTTACCACTATCCGTAATGACAGCAAAGAGTGTTTTAGCTGAAGCTTTGGGGTTTAATATTATTAACAAGACGGGTACTAATATAACAAAATTTTATACCAATCCCACAGGAATAGATAGTTGGGGGGAAGACATTCTTGGTATAGATATACTGAGACCTGGAGAATCTGCACTCATAACTATTCGCAACAGTCAGAATGTCTGTACTTACGATATCAAAGCTGTTTTTGATGATGGGGAAGAAATTATAAAATATAAAGTTGATCTTTGTACAATAGAAAACTATACGTTCACCGACTAATAACGCAAGTTGCTAGTTATGCGAAGCGGTTTCCGAGCGCGTAGGGCCTGTCGTCGGGCGCTACGCGCTGTCAAGCTGTTCAATAAATCGCTATAAGATGCTTCGCTTGAGTCATTTAAGCAATACAATTGGATCTATAGCCTTTCTCAGTAACATGAGGTGCTCATAGGGCATAGGGCATAGGGCATAGGACATAGGACTCGCCCCCATACCTCACCACGCTTGAGAACCGCTATGGGATTGCTGATTCTTGTAGTACAGTCGTTGCCACTGCTTTTTCTCTAGGCTTACCTACGGCAATTGTTGACTCAGATTCATTTCTCTTACTCCCTTTTTTTCATTTTACCTCTCTCTATATTCTTTGGGCGGGAAGGGAGTAAGGATCTGCAGATGAATTGTATGGAAATGGGACGGCGCCTTGTCATGAGTGTGGGTAATATTTATTCTGATGTCGCCAGATTTGATATAAAACTAAGGCCGATGGAGATACCCGAATTATTCCAAAAGTCGGGTATCTGAACCGCATACTGACAATTTATATCGCCCTTTTAAGCAATAAAAATCAGCGTTCCCTTGCTCATTTCCAAAGTATCGCCCATTTGCATACCATTGTGAAAAGCACCCAAAATCACCTCGCTAGTTTTGCCAAAAGCGATCGCACCGCTAGCATCAATTCCAATTGCGCCAAAATCCCGTTGACGTTCGTCAGCTTCAGCAAAAGAACGCTCAAAAGCAGTTTTCAAACTCAAACCATCCGTTACCCGAATCACAATTCGCGCCGCCAAACACTCGTCCATAATGTGCTCGCCAATCCCCGTACAGCTTACCGCCGCACTCCCTGCCGCGTAATTTCCCGCCGGCATCGCCGAGTCGCTAACCCGGCCAATGCGCTCAAAACCCTTGCCACCAGTCGAAGTCCCAGCAGCCAAGCGTCCATGCACATCCAAAGCTACGACTCCGATCGTACCCATACCGGCCGGTTCGGCAACCACATCAGCCATTGCTTTGCTAAAATTGCCTTGGCGTTCCTGCATCCACTCGTGCAAACGCAAATCCGTCATCGGATCGTAAATCGGCAATTGAAGTTCTCGCAGCAATTCCGCCGAACCAAAATCAGAGAGAACCCGATCGTCCGAATTCTGCAAAAATTGAGCAAGTTCGATCGGATGTTGAACGCGAGAAACATTAATCGCCCCGCTGAAACGCTGCATCAAACCGTCCATCAGCGAAGCACTCATCCGAATTTGACCGTCCGACTGCACTACAGAACCAGTACCGGCATTGAATCGCGGGTCATCTTCCAACAATTGGCAGCCCCGCACCACTGCATCTACGGCACTTGCACCGTCTTTCAGCAGCGGATAAACTTCCTCCAAAACATCGTAAAGCGATTTCCGCACCGCCTCAATTCCGCCTTTACTGTGTAGAGAACTGCCGGCACCGCCGTGAATAACTAGCTTTGGTTGCACCTGTTGCGATGCCATACTTTTTAACCTAAAATTTTTCCTTTGCAATCTTAGCTTCGATCGAGCAACTTGCCCTAAATTCTTAATCTTGAGCCGCCAAACGGCGGCGACGACAACGTTCGGAGCAGTATTTGACCTCATCCCAGCAGTCCGCCCATTTTTTGCGCCAAGTAAAAGGTCGATCGCACACTGGGCACATTTTTGTCGGTAAATCAGATTTCGATCGTTGCTTTGCCATGCTAATTTGGACATTACATTAGTTAGTGATTAAATTTTAATCAAAACAAACAAAACAACCAATTTCTGCCAAACACCTCCCCAAATAAAAATGCTCGCAACGGCCGACGCCAACATCCGAATAATCTTAGTCGAACCTGCCGGCCCATTAAATGTCGGTGCTGTTGCCCGCGTCATGAAAAATATGGGTTTGCACCAATTAGTTTTGGTAAATCCCCAATGCGATTATTTAGGGGAAGAAGCCCGACTGATGGCTGTTCGCGCCGCCGACATATTGGAAACGGCCAAAGTAGTCGAGAGTTTGCCCGCTGCTTTGGTTGGGTGTGTCAGAGCGATCGCAACTACAGGGGATGATAGTCGATCGTTGCCAACACAACTAGAAGAACCCGCAGATGCCTTGCCTTGGCTCCTAGAAGCCCCCAGCGCCCTAATTTTCGGCCGAGAAGACTGCGGCTTAACCAATGCCGAATTAAACCGCGCTCAACGCCTGATCCGCATTCCCAGCAGCGATGCCTACACATCTCTAAATCTCGCCCAAGCCGTCGCTATCTGCTGTTACGAACTATACAAGTCAGTTGTCAGTTGTCAGTTGTCAGTTGTCAGTGGCCAGAAGGAATCGGCTCCCTTGGAAAATTTAGAGGGATATTACCAGCAACTAGAAACGCTGTTACTCAAAATAGGATATTTGCAGCCGCACACAGCAGCAAGCCGGATGGAAAAATTTCGGCGTTTGTACAACAGGGCTTATCCGACAGTGGATGAAGTCGCCATGCTGCGGGGCGTCCTCCGCCAAACAGAATGGGCAATCAAAAGTTACCCACGAGAGACAAATTCTGATACTCTGGATAGGGCGTTACCGGAAAATCCAACGGATAGCTAGCAGAAATGCTGATAATTGGGGATGTGAGATTGAGTATTTTTTTCACAGAGAACTTTTCTGCACCCACTTGTCACCTTCATAACAGCGTTTCTTGACTAAAAACCTAAGCTTTGCGATAATTTGCGAGCAATAAACCCGGTTGCTGATACCATGCAGCGTCTGGGGTAAATCTAAAATCTAAAATCTAAAATCTAAAATTGATTGGCTGACAAGCTGAAAAATCTTAAACTTGAACTTTACATTAGTGATGAAGGAGTAAGACGTGGCAGAGCGGTTTCCCAAAGGATCGATATTATCGGTGATATCCTCGATATCCTCTCCCAACTCCGGCTCAAAGCAGCCTAAGTCCGGCAAAGCAAGTCAGTCTGGCAACTCCGGCCGCCGCCGCCCTCCCCAACCGCAAAACGGCAACCCAGAAATTCGATCGCCCGAACCTGCGACTGTGCCACCGCAACAAAGCCGCGGCAGCAGAATTGGAGCCAATTCTCCCACATCTTCGGAAGAATTTACTACACAAGACTTTTTATCCGATCCTCGATCGGCAATTAACCCCAGAAAACCCAGAACCAGCAAAACTCCACAGTCGAAGACTCGCCAACCACGCAAAAAAGGCCTCGCTGCTGTCGATATGTTCGAGTTTCCGAACCCGACTCTGGAGCGGGAAAATGTGAGTGCGATCGCCAGCAATCCCAACAACCAGCCCCCAACAGCCACTCCCCCTACCACCCGTGGAAGTCTTCCCAGTTCGCCCCCAGTTCGCATTCCAGACACGGTAATCCCCCCAGATGCCAAAAAACCCCCCGTGCCTAAACCGCGCCCACAAGCGAGCCAGAAGCCGGGTAAACGACCAGCATCTGCGAGCGTGCCGCCGTTGGTGTATGCTACTCGCTTGCTGATTTTGGGAGTTGGGATAGCGGTGATTGGCGGGACGCTGCTGTCGGTGGTAAATGCTGTGAGTCGAGCATCCACTGTAGCGACAGAAGAACAAACCAGCACAGGGCAGAACAACCCAGCCGATAGCGCATCTGCGGCACCTGCAGCCCCAGAAGTGCTGCAACTGAATCAAGAATTAGCGGCTTTGAAAACGCAAGTTCAGGTTTTAGCAACAGAAAATTCTAGTTTGACAGCCGGAATATTTCTAGTCGATTTAGATACTGGAAGCTACCTAAATTTTAATGGCGATACTGCTTTTGCTTCAGCTAGCACAATTAAAGTGCCAATTTTAGTAGCTTTTTTCCAAGCAGTCGATGAGGGCAAAGTGCAGTTAGATCAGATGCTGACTCTGAAGTCGGAACACATTGTCGGCGGTTCTGGGGATATGCAAGACGAATCTCCGGGCAAGAAGTATTCGGCTTTGGAAGTGGCCCAAAAGATGATTGTTGTCAGCGACAATACAGCGACAAATATGATGATTGAGTTGTTGGGAGGTGCTGAGGTTTTGAATCAGCATTTTGCAAATTGGGGTTTGAGTACCACGGTTCTGCGTAATAATTTGCCAGATTTGGAGGGAACTAATACTACCAGTCCGAAGGATTTGATTAATATCATAGCCCAGATCGATCGGGGTAATTTGGTATCGGTGAAATCGCGCGATCGCATTTTGCAAATCATGCGCCAAACTAGAAATGATTCTTTGCTGCCGAAAGGTTTAGGCGAAGGTTCAGTTATTGCTCACAAAACCGGAAACATTGATACACTGCTTGCGGATGCGGGGATGGTGGATTTGCCGAACGGTAAGCGTTATTTAGTGGCGGTGATGGTGAAGCATCCGCCGGAAACGGAAAAGCCAGCTCAAACATTGATTCGGGAGATTTCTCGGATGAGTTACCGCTATTTGTACGGTGGGGAAACGCCAGCCGATTCACAAGTGAAAATTAAAAATTGAAAATTTAACCGGGTTTTTTAGGGCAAGTGTTGTAGACTTTATCAAACTATAAATCAGTTTGTATTATGAAACTAAACATTCGACTTGCTTGTCTGGTAGCGCTTTCAACTTTAGCTGTTGGAGTCTCCCCCGCCTTGAGCAATCCTGCTCCTGAATATGAAACCGACGGCGTGACAGTGATTAACAATAATATCGAACTCAATCGGGCAAAAAACTTAGCCCGTCAAGCAGCAGAAATTGCTAATGGGGGTTTAGGCAACTATCGAGCTGAAGCTTCTATGCACGGTACTTCTAAGGAATCGCCGTTTGTTGACAATGGCGATGGAACTTGGACTTTTACTTTTAAGGGTAACAAGCCTGGTTCGTCTGTCTATACTGTAGAAACGGTTGTTACGGTTTCTCAAGATGGCCGAATCAGAGTTGATTATAATGGGCGAATCCGCGAGTCAAGCGGAATTTAACAATACTTCGGACTTATATAGCAATCCTAAATCATTCTCATAATTATTGTAGGGGCAATCCGACCCCTACTCCCCGTGGTTGCCCGATAGATAGGGGGTAGGCACGGGGAGTAGGGGTAGCACTACCCCTACAAATTTATCTGAATCATTTAGGATTGCTATAGCAATCCTAAATGATTCGTGTAATTCTTGTAGGGGCAAACCCCCCGTGGTTGCCCCGCTTGACTGGGGTAGGCACGGGGAGTAGGGGTAGCACTACCCCTACATATTTTTACAAATGATTTAGGATTGCTATATATCAATTCCGGTTACACCGGAATGATGGGGAGTGGGGAGTGGGGAGTGGGGAGTGGGGGAATGTGGAATTATTGACTTTGACTTTATCATTCCCATGCAACCGGAAACGATATGAACTTTTGAAATAGCGATCGCCCGATTAGAGAAATCCTTGATTAAGCTTTCGTCGCGGGCGATCCGCGCAACATTCTTTCGCTACTGAGCTCGCGAGCAATTTTCTTTGTTAAGCCGAGAGCCGGAGCTGTCAAATAAACGAACGAGGGCACTCCGGTCACGCTTTCAAGTTGCTTGTTACCTCGTCAGGCAAAATAGAAGCAGGTTGATAAGTTTGCTCGTGATAAGTAGTTATATCTAAAAAAGTGTAATATAAAGAGAGATAGAGTTTACTAGATAGAGATTAGCAAAAGCTATGAAACTCAAGCATTTTATCAATCTGCACAAAGGACTCACCTTTCCATTTGTTTTGACACTGATGTTCATTTACCAAAATTTTAATTTGGGTGCTTGGGTTTATCTCGCCCTGCACGGTACTTATGGTTTGTTGTGGCTGCTCAAAGACCAGATATATCCAGATAAACAGTGGGAAGAAGAAATCTCTGTCGGAACGGGAATATTCGGCTTTGTGTTACTTAGCCTCTATTGGATAGCACCTTTTATTTTGATTAGCAGCGGCTCACAACCACCTCTGCCGTTAGTGGCAGCAGCAATTTCCCTAAATATTATCGGTGTCTTTCTACACTATACTGCTGATGCACAGAAGTATTACACCCTTAAGTACCGTTCGGGACTAATAACTGAAGGATTTTTTGCCCGATCGCGCAATACGAATTACTTAGGAGAAATCCTAATCTACGGAGCGTTTGCGATGCTAGTTCAGCACTGGCTACCTTTTTTAATTCTGGCAGCTTTTTTTGCTGGTGTTTTTATTCCTAACATGATAAAAAAAGATCGTTCACTCGGACGATATCCTGAATTTGCCGACTACAAAATTCGGTCTGGACTTTTACTACCTCGACTATTTGTATCGACAGCTCTCGAACAAAAAAAAGACTGTTTAGAGGAGAAAGTTGGTTAAAAATGGTAATTTAGGGCGTTGCGGAATTACAATATGAGTTGATGAGGGATAATAAGGCGAATTTTTAGGAAATGCCCTGAATGCTGCTCAACTCATATCCGCAAAATAAGATAAAGCTTCTAATAATAAATTTCCCGCCTTTGCCACACAGCATGGGAGCATCTCATATTTGTAAAAATACTTCTTCTGGCTCCTTCCTTCTGCCTCTTTCCTTCTGCCTCTTTCCTTCTGCCTCTTTCCTTCTGCCTCTTTCCTTCTGCCTCTTTCCTTCTGCCTCCTGCCTCCTGCCTCAAAACTCCAATTTCTAGCGGAGGGCTGCAAAGGTGAGATGCTCCCCACAGCATTAGCGATTGCCCCATACCCCTTTGGGAACTTTAACCGTCACGCTTGTAGGCGATTTAAAGCAGTCGGTAGATACTTTTAAACGATCGTTTTTTTCAGCATAGAGGCTCAAACCCTTGCCGCACAAGCCATACAGCCGAAAGATTTGACCCCTCAAAAAAACACCTACCCATTCACGGAAATTCCAGGAACCAGAAAGCGATTAAACACTCGCGACTGCTAACTGTTCCGCCACCTCTTTCTCGTTCATCTCGTCGAGTTTCTGCCAAACTTGCTGCATCAATTCATCCAACCCAACTCGACTCACAGCGGAAATAAACAAAATCGGAACACCGCTAATTTCTTTAAGTCGGCTGATTAAATTAGCGATTTCTTCGCTTTCGAGGTCGATCGCATCTACTTTATTAAAAGCCAAAATCTGCGGTTTATCGGCTAAACCACGCCTGTAAGCCTTTAATTCTTCCTGAATTGTGACGTAATTGGCGATCGGATCTTCATCGGTAATATCGATCAGATGCAGCAGCAACCGAGTCCGCTCAATGTGTCGCAAAAACTCGTAGCCCAAGCCAGCACCTTCGTGAGCTCCCTCAATCAATCCCGGAATATCAGCAAAAACAGTACCGTCGCCGGTCGGTTTTCTGACTACGCCCAAATTCGGGACTAAAGTTGTAAACGGATAATCTGCTATCTTGGGGCGAGCCGCAGACAAAGCTGAAATTAAGGTGGATTTGCCAGCATTCGGCATCCCCAGAATTCCCACTTCAGCTAATAGCTTCAATTCCAAACGCAAAAATTTGTGTTCTCCTTCTTTTCCCGGCATCGCATAATCTGGAGCGCGGTTGGAATTGGTCAGAAAACACTTGTTTCCCAAACCGCCTTTGCCACCTTGGGCAACGCAAAAAGTCTGTCCGGGCGTCACTAAATCTGCTAAGATTGCCTGAGTTTCCGCGTCGTAAACTACTGTACCGCAGGGAACTTCGATCGTGCGATCGTCCCCAGAAGCCCCAGTCATATTCTTCGGCGCGCCACGCTTCCCGTCTTCAGCTTTAAAAATCCGGTTGTACTGAAAATCTAGCAGCGTTTGCAGGCTTTCCACCGCTACCATAAACACAGAACCGCCCCGCCCGCCGGTGCCGCCGCTCGGCCCGCCCGCTGGTACATACTTTTCTCTGCGAAAAGCTACCATACCGTCGCCGCCTTTGCCGGCTGCGACTTGAATATCTGCTCGATCGATAAATTGCATAATTTAGTCAGTAGTCAATAGTCAATAGTCAGTAGTCAATAGTCATTAGTTATTATTATACCAGATGCAAGTACCATATTCCCCATTCCCCTTTTCCTTTAGTCCGCGTCGGCGGACGACGGCCAAGTTTAGTCGCGATTTACAGTTGCCGGAAAATTATAATTTTACCAATTTTTAAAAGGAGTTCAGAGCGAGAGATTGTACGCGAGCATTTGTAGAGAAACGGCACTGCCGTGTCCGGCTCCTAAATCGGCGATTTTTAATAATTTGTATAAGCTTGAGGATAGTACCAAGACTTTTATTGAAGTAGTATTATCAAAGCAGATTTGATATTAGCAAGACTTACCCACAAAAACTGAAGAAACCGGGTTTTTCTACTGGCTTTTTCTACTGGCGCGGATGGGTGTAATGATGTTTTTTCGTAGAAAAACCAGGTTTTTGCGTTCACGACTAATAGTAGTCATTGGTTAATAGTTACAATCATTAATCCAAAATTTCACAAGAATGACTAATGACTAATGACTAATGACTAATGACTAATGACTAATGACTAATGACTAATGACTAATGACTAATGACTAATGACCAATGACTAATGACTACTGACTAATGACTACTGACTACTAACAATATGACGATACATCTTCCTTACATTCATCTGCCAAATAGCAGAGAGCTCGAAAGCGCATCCCGACTAACTGTTCGTAAAGCGGGTTAATCTGGCACATCGCCGGAATGTGGACGATTTTGCGACCAAATAACACGACATCTCGCTCAAACGGACACTGGGGGGGAATAATTTTACAGACAAAGTGTGCTACTTTGGGGTCGTGAATTTCCCAGCCGTCAAGCCAGTCTTTGACGGGTTGCAGGACATCTTTGTGGTGAGGTTTAGGTAGCCGAGATGAAAGGGGTGTTCCGGGGGCGGGGGCGACATTCGCATCAAAGACTATTTGGCTGCTGGGCCCCTGCGGATCGCACTTGCTGTCTTCGATGGTGTGTCGCAGAGCTTCGATCGCCTCTACATTGTGCCCCAAAGCTGTGCAAAACTTGTAGATTACCTCGTCTTCGCTGAGCGAGTATGTACCGTCTGCCAAGGCTACCATTACTGCTGTCCTCAAAAAATTCTCGCCTTTGGCGGTGTCTTCCCCTAACACAGCGGCTAGTTCCTCTGCGGTAATGGGTTCAAAACCCGCGTCAAAAGATACCGGATGTAGTTCATCCTGAGTTAGATTCGCAATCATTTTTTGCTCGTATTCGTCAAAGTTGCCGTCTGCCCAAGCAATTGTCAGCAATCCCCGCAGCCAAGCAGTAATCTCTTCATTGGTGCAGGAAGATTTAGCGTTACTCATTAGCATTTCCACTTGGATGTACCAGTCAATTTGTTCGTTTACAGCGGGTTCAATATTCCCCTCCCAATAATTTTTACTGGTTTTGTGGTCGATGGATGATCTATTTGTGGAAGGTTGGTGCCCGAAGATTGCTCCAAACGCTTGTAGTGGATGTGTTAAAAGCATATTTGTTTTTCAGCAGCATCGCTAACTAGCGAGCTAATCTATTGGTTAATCCTATTCCCTAAAAAGTCATCTATCGGGAGGAATAGGTTTGTTGAATTCATCTTAACTCTAGTTGCACCCATTGAGATGACGATCGACTTTTATTCAAGCCCGATTGCCATTAGCCACCCAATTTTTCGCAAGAAATAAAAGGTTGGCAAGCGTTGGATCTAATCAGACACTGGGTTTGTCACCCAGAGGCGATCGAACTTCGCTCTCTTTACATTTTAATATATATTTTTGTAAATTTTTCTGTCCAGGCTGGACAATATTAACAGCGAGCCGGCTTTAAGCTGTTGAAATAAAAATATCTGAGGAAACTGTTACTGCCTGTTAACAGTTATGATTGCTGTGTCCGCCTAAAAATGACCGATTTTTTTTAACTTCGGCGACACAAAATCCAGCGCAATTCCATTGGCGGGCGTGCGTTTGCCATCGGGAAGACATCTCGACCGGTGGCCCAACTGGGAAACCAGGGCGTCGGTGGCCAGGCTCCTTCCGGCAGGTGGTGGCGTTCGTACTCAAACACCAATTCATCGGATATTTGGACTAAGGGCAACCCTTCCATTGCGGTGGCGAGTTCTTGGGGTGTAAATAAAGTAGACCAGGAGAGTTGGGCAACTTGTCGCACGAGGGCATCAGGCTGGTAGTCGCCGACGGTTAAAAACGTGCTGAACAGCAACAAGCCTCCGGGAGACAGGGAATCGCACATTTTAGCGAGGAAAAGCCGTACTTGATCGCTGTCTCGAAAATGTGAGATGACTTCGGCGGCAACTGCTAACTGGTAGCGGGCCGGTTTCATCCGCATTAAGGGGTCGAGCACGTCGCCTTCAGTCACTGTGACGGGAAGGTTTTCGGCTGTTACTGCAGCTTTCAATTGTTCTGCAAAAGCTGGGGCTAGTTCGATCGCATCTACAGAATAGCCCAATCTCGCCAGCGGCAAGGTATTGCGGCCGGTACCAGCCCCCACGTCCAAAATCCGCACTCGATCGGGTGTACCCAATTTAGCAGCCGTTGTCATCAATTTTGCATCGGGATGAGAACCGAAAAGCGGAGGTTCTCTGGTGTCTACCCAGCTTTTGTACTGTTCTCCAACTGTTGAGGTAGTCACAATCACTTTGCAGGCTAAACCGGTTTGTGGCGGCTGTACTGATTCGTATTGCAGGATCAGCATCGATGCTGTGGAGGTGCGGTAGCCTTGTTCTAACTTGGTGGCTAAAAGCTTGCTGAGTTCGTCTCTGCGGTCTTCGGGCAGGGGTCTGTCGAGAGTGCTAAATAGCTTTTCTATGGACTTGACATAGTGACTTAGCATTCCTGGGACGCAGGGGAAAATTAATTCTCCGCGAGCGATGATGCGAGTATTAATTTTGTAGAGGATAGATTGCTGGAGAATGTCGGGATTTACTACCAGCGGTAGCTGTTCGGTCTGGTCGATCGTACTTTCGGCGCCCATAAATTCCGCGAAGAAGGAAGAAGGAAGTTCGGCAACGGATTTTGTAACGGATGTAACGGATGTAACGGATGTAACGGATGTCGGTCCGATGGAAGTCGGAAGAAGGAAGCCGTGTACAAGATTTAACGAATTTAATCGGTGGATTTTGAGGATCTAGGTTGGAGGTTCGGGGGAATTCCGTTGAGAGCTGACTGTACAATTCAAGAGTATAAAAAAGCCGATTTTAGATTTATTTGGTTTGGTTGCTTAGTCTTTTTAGATTGTAGAAAATCCGATTTGAGAGCTTTATTTTGGATAAATCTCAAATCTCAAATCTCAAATCGACCAAGCCCAAAACGCGAGTAGGTTCCAAAATCGGAGTCACTATCAAGATAAGCTGTAGCGAATTCAAATTTTATCTTTCACGGCGAGGTGGAAAAAGCGTCTAATCCTCTCGCCTTCTCCCCTCTTTCCTTCCCCTTGTCAGCCATAACAGGCAATGTATATGGGTAGCAACTACAAGCTGGGCTTAGTTGCTGCCGGTAAAAGTTACTTGGGGGAACCTTGACTGAGCTTCAGTCATCGGGCGCCGTCTGCCTTCCTCTTGCCAGTAGTTGATTACTTCTGTGGCTTGGTTGAGGATTTCGACGCGATCGTTGTCAGCAATCCAGTGTTTGGCTTCGAGTTCGTTTTTGAGGTCTTCCCAGGCATCTTTGCGAGGCCAGAAAAAGTAGGATGTCAGCGGGCTAGTTCCTTTGCCGACAACTTGGTCAACGGCGAGGGCAACATTCTCTTCTAGCCAGAGAACTTTTAAGATGAACTTGGACAAGCAAACCTCCAGGGTTCCGATCGAACTTGTTAAAAATTTCTACAATCGCTAAGCGTAGCACACTCTGTTCGATAATTGGTCATCGGCTATGAAAAGTTTTGTGGCGCGGCTGGTTTGAGCGCCACTCAGGGGCTGGGAACCGATAAAATTTGGGTTCTCACCGCAATACGCTTGGGCCCGAGCCCGATCCCCCCTAGCCAAGGGCGGGCACGGGGGCACCGCCCCTAGGAAGGGGGGGACAAGAAGTTACTCTTGCGTCCCCCTTAAGAAGGGGGATTGAGGGGGATCACGCCCGGAATAAACAGTTTTCACCCAAGCTTATTGGTTTTCACCGGCCCTAGGTACAAGGATGGTTAAATCGTGAACAGAGTTATTTTAGTCTTCGACATTGACGGTGTGGTGCGGGATGTGTCCGGTTCCTACCGGCGGGCGATCGCCGATGCGGTGGAACATTTCACGGCGGGTGCTTTTCGCCCAAATTCTCTCGATATCGACTCTCTGAAGTCTGAGGGTGTGTGGAATAATGACTGGCAGGCGTCTTTCGAGTTAGTTTGCCGTTATTTTGAGGGGATTGGGCGATCGAGAAACGAACTCGCTCTCAACTATGACGAATTAGTCGCTTTTTTCCAAAGTCGCTATCGCGGGCCTGATGAGAAAAATTGGACTGGTTACATTTGCGACGAACCGCTGCTGTTAAGTCCGGCTTACCTGGAAAATTTAACGGGTGGGGGAGTTGTTTGGGGCTTTTTTAGCGGGGCGATGCGGGATGAGGCTGCTTATGTTTTGTCAGGGAAATTGAGTTTAAATTCCCCGGTGTTGGTGGCGATGGAAGATGCACCGGGAAAACCCGATCCGGCTGGACTTTTCGCGGCAATTGAACAGTTGGAAACTCTGCACGGTTTAGAAGAAAATTTGCCGGTGATTTACGCGGGAGATACTGTTGCGGATATTTACACGGTTGTGAAGGCGCGGGAAGTGCAACCAAATCGGGTTTGGCTGGGGGCTGGAATTTTGCCGCCTCATGTTTTGGATGATGCTGGGCGCTGTGAGGCTTATGCTGCGGGGCTGGAAAATGCGGGTGCTGCAGCGGTTTTTAGGAATGTTGAGGAGTTGACGGCTGCGCGGATTTGGGAATTAGTCAGTTGTTAGTTGTCAGTTGTCAGTTGTCAGTTGTCAGTTGTCAGTTGTTAGTTGTCAGTTGTTAGTTGTCAGTTGTCAGTTAACTAATAATCAATAACCAATGACAAACAAATGTAATTTTGTTAAAAAATTTTGCAGCTTATTCTATTGACAAGTAAATGTAGTTTTGTTACATTTATTTGTCAATTTTTGCATCGTTGAGTTGACAATATCTGCTGCGGCGGCTTAGTACAGAGTAGAGGTCAATCTCTAGGAGAATGCAACTATGTTAGTTTCGCGATCGACTGATAAACAACCTACGCTGGAAGAAACTCGGCAACTAGAAAAGCTCCAAGCCCAAATCGAGCGAGCTGTTGCTAACGGCAAGATATCTAAGCAAGAAATGGAAGACATTAAGAGAGCGATTTGTGCGGACGGAAAAGTTACTGTTGAAGAACTGGAACTGTACAGAATATTGGTGACAGATAGGATTGTTGCTGGAGATGTGGAATACGAGTTTTGATAAGAGAATTCAACGGAGGAAACGGATTTAAGGGATGAATATTGAGGAAATAAGAAACCTGCAAGAAGAGTTTGAATTGTTCTTCAATAGTTTATTTCCTGCTATAGAGATTCTAAATGAATTGTGTAATTGTTGTAGGGGCAAACCCCCCGTGGTTGCCCCGATCCGTCGCAGGGCTGTTTCATTCTCTTGTAGGGGCAATCCCCCCGTGGTTGCCCCGATATCTGAAACGACAACCAAGGAGAAAATTCATCGCCACCCAACAGGGCAATCCCCCCGTGGTTGCCCCGATATCTGAAACCCCTACCCGCTCGTCTATGGGCTGGGCGGGCACGGGGAGTAGGGGTAGCACCGCCCCTACAAAACCCTGGTTTTCCGTAGGGGCAATCCGACCCCTACTCCCCGTGGTTGCCCCGAAACAGCCCTGCGATCCGTGAGGGCTAGGCACGGGGAGTAGGGGTAGCACTACCCCTACATATAGCAATCCTAAATCATTTGTAAAAATATGTAGGGGTAGTGCCCCCGTGCCTACCCCCTATCTATCGGGGCGGGCACGGGGGCACCGCCCCTACAAGAATTACACGAATCATTTAGGATTGCTATATTTGTACAACTGATGGGAGGATTGCTATAGCTTAGGATGATATTTGGCAATTCTTTGGAGCATCCCTTTTAGGAACTATACCCCACAATCATCGGGATGCTCGCAATTTTTTATTGGTGTTTTGAGATTATCTCAAGTGCAAGAATTTGTCTAATGCACTGACTGCAAGTGGCGGCCAGCGGCGGTTATTGGCAACCCAATCAAGGTCTTTGTAGCGGGAGTCGAGGCCGATCGCTGCTACCCAATTACTCTCTGCTTCGCCGCGATTTCCTGTTTCCCAAAGACAGGCGCTGAGGGCGGCTCTCATGTCGGCAAATTGGGGGTATCTGCGGACGATGTTTTTCATGTTGCGAATTGCTTCTTTGGTTTGCCCGTTTTGATAAAGTGCGAGGGCGTGGTTGGCGCGGGCAAAGGCGTATTCGGGGGCTAGTTCAAAGGCTTTGCTGTAGTCGGCTATTGCTGGTTCCCATTTTCCTAAACCTGCTTCGGCGTTGCCTCGGTTGTTGTAGGCGGCTGGATCTTGGGGGTCTAATTCTAGTACATGATTGTAGTCGGCGATCGCTTCTTCCCAACGTCCTAAACCTTCTAGGGCGGTGCCACGGTTGAGGTAGGGATCGGGGGCGTCGGGTGCTAGTTCGATCGCTCTTTCGTAGTCGGTAATAGCGGCTTGTAGTTTGTTTTGGCTGACTCTAGAATTGCCTCGGTTGCTCCAAGCGGCGGCTTGTGAGGGAAATTTGTCAATGATTTGAGTCCAAAAAGTTTCTGCGGCGGGAAATTTGCCTTCATTTGTAGCTTCAAAAGCTTTTTGAACGAGTTCTCCTAATTCCTGTTGGGGATCGGTGATATCTGTTGGTTGTACTTGTGCGGCAACGGGGGCGATATTTCCCAACCATACTAACCCGGTTACAATTAATACTGTAAAAAATGTGAAAAGTGAGCGAATCATTGTTGTTGGTCGTTTAAACTTTGCTAAACATATTATTAACCGAAATTGCGGGCGTTGCTTGGATAAGTTAGGGGTAATTTGGTGAAAAAACGGTTGCTAATTTTGGGGGGGACGGGGGATGCTGCGGAACTGGCGGTGAGAGCGTCTCAAATTGCTGATATAGAGGTGGTATCTTCGCTAGCAGGACGCACTCAACAGCCTTTTACCCCAAAAACGGGTTCGGTGCGAATTGGGGGGTTTGGTGGGGCGGCTGGGCTGGCGGCGTTTTTGCTCGATCGCGCAGCCCTAGGAGAGGATCGCCCGATCGACTTCTTAATCGATGCTACTCATCCGTTTGCGGCTCGGATTTCTGCTAATGCTGCTGTTGCTGCTGCTGAATGTAATGTGCCCTATTTGATGCTGGTGCGTCCAGCTTGGGAGAGGGTGGAGGGCGATCGCTGGATTGAAGTTGCGGGCCACTCGGAGGCTGCAAGGGCTTTATTAGGGCTGTCTCAGCGGGTGTTTCTGACGATTGGTAGGCAGGAATTGGCTGCTTTTGCTGGTTTGGATGCTATTTGGTTTTTGATGCGGGCGATCGATCCTCCGGCACTCAATTCTCCTATTCCTAATGGTATGTTGTTGTTAGCAAGGGGGCCTTTTTCTTTGGAAGAGGAGCGCCAATTACTATTAGAATATCAGATTGATACTATTGTTAGTAAAAACAGCGGGGGCGGTGCTACTTATGCGAAAATTGTGGCGGCTAGGGAACTGGGAATTCCGGTGGTGATGGTGCAGCGGCCGCCGATTGCGGATGTTGAGCAGGTTGCTGATGTTGAAGGGGCGATCGCTTGGTTAGTTAAGCAGTTATGATTTCTATCATCTCCGGTCGATTACCCCTCATACGGTAGGGGCGGGTTCACTAACAATATCTGCCAATAATTGACTATCTCGAAAACCCGCCCTTTTAATCGTTCGATCGCACATAACATGATATCATCTTCGGTCGATTACCCCTAATATCATGTCCGGTGGGGGCGGGTTTATTGGATTTGGGATTTGTGTTGAATATTAGGGTGAACCCGCCCCTACAATAATCACCGGCAAATTTGTCATCGCCCTGCTAAATTTGCGTTTTCACCCAATATCGAAAGGCTTTCATGGCGACGTTTCTGCCGGCTGTTTTGCTTTGTTCTAAGTATTGGGGGATGAGCTCGGTGATGGGGAAGTTGGGAAACTGGAGACTACGATCGCCCTGTATGTATTTTCCATTTTGCAGTACGCTGATTTGCAGGTTGTGGCCGTTGTAGCGCCACAATTCGGGTACTCCTAATGCTTCGTAGTTGTTGAACTGAGTGCGGGAGGTGAGGTCGATTTCTATGGCTAAATCGGGAGGTGGGTCTGTTTCTAAGTCGATGCGGTTTTTGCCTCTGACTGCGGCTTCGTTTTGGATGTAGAAACAGGTATCTGGTTCTACTCCTTGAGCCATTTTTTGATTTTTGAATGTGGTGGAACCTAGAGACCAAAATTCTATACCAAGTTCTTCGAGTAGTGCTTCGACTAAGTTACCAATCAGGATTTTACCAATTTCGTGTTCGGGTAGGGGAACCATGATTTCTAATGTTCCTTTGCTGTATGAAAGTCGGGATGCGCGACTTTCTCCCAATTCTGTTAGTAGGGTTTCAAACATCGGCCAGGTTATGTCTTTGAGTAATAGTTGATTTCCTGGCTGGATGATTATTTGTTTTAGTTCTAGCTGCATTTTTTGACTGTTTTAATAGGATTTGAAATATCAAATAATTTAAGTTAATATTTTTTAGCAATTCTGCATTTATGCGGAATTGCTGTTAGAGATTAAGATTAAATTTATTATTAAAAACTAGGTACAGTCGTGCAAGAATTTCCTTCAGCCGTTCTCATTCCTCCTAAAAGAGTTTCCACAATTACGCACTGTTTTGTACCGCCACCAGCAGGAGCAACTGTGACCACCAGAGGTAATTTTGGATTGGTTGAATTGTCTGGATCGACTAGACCGTTATAATTAAAAGTAAGTGGTGTAGCAGCCCTGCACGACGCACCAACAGGACAGCTAGCAGGAGAAATTTTAACCTGCCCTTTTTTGATTTCGCCTCCAGCATTTAACTGCTGCGTACTACCACCCGTAGCGAGTGGGGGGGTAAACGTAACAGTTGGTGGATCGACAGATGGGGCAGAAAAGGTAACTGTGACACTGCTTTTAGTTCGTTTTGCTTCGCTTTGTGCCAGTCGTAATGATTGGAAAACTCGATCGTTCACAGTGCGAACTCTTTGTCTGTTGATGAATGCCACCCAGCTTGGAGCGGCGATCGAGCTTAATATACCTACGATCAACGCTATCACGATCACTTCTAGAAGCGTGAATCCTGCATCATCTTTTCTAGATGCAGTTTTGTTGAAATTAGGGCTGGGCTTGGCAGCCGAGTTATGCAAAAGTTTTAATAATATAGGTGGCGTTTTCATGGTAATCTCCTATTGTTTATCGGGGGGCGACGATGCGGAAATGTGTTTCAGGCATAAGTTAATTTCCTCGCGCACCTAGACCTTGTACTTGCACGGTTGCTGTTGGGAAATATGCCGAATTATTGGCGCTGGAAAGAACATTAGTAGGTTCACTGCGACGCAGGCTATTTCCTCTGAGGGTAACTCTGGCTATGTTTCTCACTGTATCTACACAAGCGTAGAAGCTATTTCTACCTTCTGTATCAGTTACTTTTAGAGTGGCTTCTCCGATTGGTGTTGAAGTTTTTGGATCGGTAGGATTACCAAGAGCAGTCGTGCATGGAGTCAATATCGACCCTGAACCGTGGTCTATGTAGTTAACCAGTACCTCTGGCTTGGTTGCCCCGGATTTAGGATTTGTTAGTCCCGTCGGATCTGTCACATTTACCGTGGGCTTACTAAAGTCAAAACTTGTATTAAAAGCTGGATCTCGTCGTTGAGTGTCTTTTGTGTCAGTATCACTGTAGTAAATGTCTGCAATACTTGTCGCGTCAGGGTTTTTGATTCCATCCGTAATTTCATAGCGAGCAATGCGGGTAGGACAAGTGCCTCCTGAAGGCTGACACCAAATAGAAGCAGAATCAGTTTCTTTAATCTGGTAGTAGGCAACTAATGATAGTACATAGGTGTCGTTGCATTTACCAGGGTTAGTATCGCAATCTTTTGGTTTTACCGTCTTAGCAACTTCTGGGTTAAAAGGAACAGAATTTTTCCTCGGTTGCTGCTTCCAAAATACAAGGATCGGAGTTCCATTATCAGGTTTAGGAAGTTGGTCTTTGATAGCAGGGATGCCTGTAGGATTCGTGGTGGGAGTGCTGGTAGTAGCGGGATTATTATCGTAAATATAAATAGCTTGACTCAAATCTTGGGAGATGAAATCAGCGGCGGCCTGAAGGTCTTGTTCGGTGTTTGACTTGACTTGTTCTCTCCTGTCGGTATTCAGCATATCGACTACAAAACCGAGCATCGGCGTAATGATTAAAAACGCCATAATTGCTCCCACTAATAGCTCGACCAGAGTCATCCCATTTTCTGTTTGAGTTGGCCCGGAGCGGTTTCGTTGGTGCTGACTTTTTAGAAGCAACCTGAGTAAAGTTTTCATTTTGACTTTTCCTTTGTCAAATGGGGGGAGCGGTTTTAATCTAATAACAAGGAATTTAATTTGTACACTTTTGAGAATCACCTTGGAGGCGAGTGCACAACGATCCATAGGAGGAGGCCTCTCCTGTAGTAGGGGGAATTTCTGATTGCATTACCACCAAAGGCGCTTGAGGATTGCCCAGACCGGAATTAGCTACTGATTGCTGTTTAGTTGTCATCGGCTTTCCGGTAAACCCGTCGGCCCGGTAAACCCGCACAATCAGGTTGTAGCCTGTGTCTGTGGGAATAGTGGTTCCTGTATTTGGGGGACGAACACCCTGAATATAAAAGTCTTTGCTGCTAGCACAACCTCCCCCATCCGTGTCAACGCAGTACAAACCACTGGGGCTTGTAGGAGCAGCAGCAGTGTCGGTAGGAAAACCTACTGGGCTTGTTGCATCATTAGGTCTGATCGCCCCCACTCTCAGAGCGTCAATGTAAGCTCTCCCCGCCATCGCAGCCAGTTCGATCCGCCGCGCTTGGACGCGAGTTGCTACTGAGTAGGCCATCACCGGGGCGATCGCAATCATCAGTACCGAAACTACAATCATCGCTACCAATGACTCGATAATCGTGTAGCCAGAATCTTGTGGCTTCAGTTTTTGGGCGCAACTGCCAGATTTACTCTCAGTCGGCTGGCTGCTGAATCCTGTTTCTGTCTTTGCTCCCTTGAATAACAAGGGTTGCGAGTAGCTGTTGTCTTTTAGTAGTTTATTCATGGTTAGGCACCTACTTTAGATTTGCAGAATGAATCTGTTGGGCGCAAATTGCCAGTGACAGCTTTCGTTGTCCCGTCCTTATCAAGGAAAGCACACAACAATGTTTGTACCCACTCATCATCGCGAGGTACTTCCTGGAAATACTCATCCGGGGTGCGTTTTGTGGGAGGAGTCGTGAACTTTCGGGTAAACAAGTCGGGTGGCTGAGATAGTAACCCCAAGTCATAACCCCAATTCCGAGCAGGAGGGGTGAAGAAGGGAAGGGCACCGGCGCCGGCATCTGTTCTGTATAAAGCTCTTGGAACACCGCCAGTGTAAGTGACTGCGGGTGGGGCTGGGCTCGGTGAGATTGGCGATGAATCGAAAAGACTCCGCAACTTAGTACCTGAAGCTGTCTGCTGCGAAGCCGCCGGATCTAGAATCGGGATATAGGGCGCGGTGTTGTAAGCACTCCGACCGAACTGAATAAAGGAACCCTGGATGTTTGTGGAAACTGCCCCGGAATTCCAGCTTTCCAAGAAGCGGGGCAAGTTTTGCAGGCCTCCGTTAAAGTCACCGACATTACCGAGCGATCGCGAAGGAGTATCGTTCGAGCCTACGACCATATTAAATGTTGTGTTTACAGCCGTCGTTATCCACCCGGTTCCCCTCACAATACCTGCACCTTCTGGCAAACGGGTCGATGAAGCAGCCGCTGGCGCCGCCGTCACAGTTTGGATCTGCAAAACCGGCATTAGTAGCGGCTGCGAGCCTTCAGCTATGGTTCCTGGGGGTGCTGATAATGGGTATTCGGGTAGTGATTTTGCGGCTAATTTTGGCATATCTGCACCGCTCCCGTCCTTCCGCGCCGGGTTAAACACATAGGGAAATTTTTCTGAACCATAAGTCACTGTAGTACCGCCAGCCGCAGCAGTCGTGGCAAACCACAGAGAATTATCTGTTGTTAAATTTGTGCCTGGCCCAGCAACAACTGTTGTGCCACTAATCCCTAAAGGCGTTGGATTGTTGTTTGCATCTAGCACCAGAGCATTTGGAGAGGTGCTTCTTTGAAAAGCAACTCGGCGGGGGAAGCGTTGATATTGGGGCGCTGGGGGAGCAGCAGTTGTTCCGGCTAGCCAATCGGCAGAGGACACACCAACATTTGCAGGGAGCTTAGTTTGCGGATTGACGAACCAGTCTGCATCCTTACAGGCAGAAACCGGGATTTTGGTGCAAACTTCCATTAAATACTCTGGGAATTTCCCGCGTCGCTGCACTGGAGTAACAAAGTTGTTGAAGTAAGAACTTGTAATCGGGGGAGTGGTGGTGACGTAGGTAGCATCTGTCAGCGCTGTAGTGCTAGCACCTGTGGTACCTAGTAAATTTCCGTTGTTTGAAAACGCCCCGCTGGAAAGTCCGTTTGTCACAAAGTTGTTGCTGTAAAATCCTTGCTGTTTCCGATGCATTACAGCAGCAGCACCGGCATTATTTCTCAGGTCAAAATCTCCCTCGTTGCGGAAGCCAAAACGGTAATTTTTTGAAAGCAGGGTGACAGCATCTGCCAGTATGTTTGCGGGACGCCAGGTGTCGCCGGTTGTACATTTACCACCTAATCTGGGGTCGTTTGGGCGACAGGCAAAGTTCTTATTGAGGTTTGCGGCTGTGCGATCGTAAAAGGCACTCCAATCACCCACGGCCTGAGTAAACTCTTCGCCGGAGTGAAGGTTAAATTCGTTTTTAATGTAAACGGGTAAATTAGATGCCAAAGTCAGCCCCTTTTCCATGACTACATCCGCCACAGTAGCGGAGGAACCAGGAAGTCTGCCTAGCTCCTTGCCATTCACAAGGAGAATTCCGTTGGGCTTGCGAGTAGGGTCTAGCCGGGAATCTGTGGGGCTGACTGTTGCGCTACTACTTTGATCTATGCCACCTGCGGCAAGACCAGGGCGAGAACTGCGATCGGGCAGGGCATCGTCGCGAGTGGCATAAATAATCCCGCTGTTTGGCAGTAAATACTCGTCCGTTCCAAATTTAGTCTTTCGCAGTACATCGAGGTCTATCTGAGTGGCACGAATTTCTAAAGGTTGCCTTTCTTCTAAGGGCTGGTTGTAATTCCCTGTTAGTTTTGCTGCTTGGGCACCTGTGGTCGGGCTGCTTAGCGTAAAGGCTTCGTTAACGTTGGTAGTTGGATCATCACGATCGATCGCCTTGATTTCTCTGGCATTCAAAAATGCTACTTCTTGGATAGCCCCGTGAGGAATCAGTGCCGGATTGGCAGCTATCTCGCCATTAAGTATCTGTAGCGCGCAATTCGTTGAGTCAATCGCAGCTTTTTCTGCCAAATTGCGATCGGCGTCTGCTTTCACAAGAGCATCTCTCAACGGCTTATTAGCAAACCGACCGTCGGGGAAGACTAAATTAGCTTGCATATCTAAAGCGGCTTGTCCGCCACTAAGCAAGCCTGTTGTAGCAGAAAGCGTTGAAGCGCCACCGGGTCGCGCTTTCGGGGGGGCGTAGGTGATGCCGTTGTTGGAGCCGATAAAGGTCTGCCGTGTTCCTAGCCCAGGTGCGCGTGTTGCGCTATCTGGTGCGAGCGCTCCCTGGCCGCTGACATCGAGTAGGCTTCCCGTCGAAATGTTTCTCGCTGTGGAAGCGTTGCTAGGGTCGTAATAGCTGCTGACGCAGGCCAGCGGTTTGTCATTCAACTCTCCCTTGGCCGGGGGATTATCTTTATAGTGATAAACTACCGTCGCCCGCATCCGCAAATCGCCTTTGGCATATTTCCTAGCGGTAGTGCCTTGCTCAACAATACCTGGAAGTAGAGTAGTAGAGGCGACTGCTGGTGGGAGAGTGGCGCTGATATCGGTAGAAATAGACCAAGCTGGGTTCCAGGTAGTCCAGTTACGGGCAACATTATCATATACTTCTGACCCCGGCCCCAGTGGTGACATGGGCATGGAGTCTGGCCAGACGACACGGTACTGCTCAGTGGCGGTCGTTGTTGGGTCGTCGTAAGTAGCAGTAGGGTCTGATTCCCCGCCTGTGAGCGCACCACTCGAAGGATTTATCCAGCTAGGCGGTGGCAGGAATGAATTAGTGCGATCGTAAACCCCTGCACCAGTAATGACGCGCAAACCGCCCATGCCATCCAAGGGATTTTTCGGGTTTCTTGCTGCTTCTTGTTCCCAAAAACCGTTGCGATCTGTCGCTCCTACATCAGCGATCTTTGTCACCTGAGACGATCGAGTGCGCGGAAAATTAGGATCTGGGGGGTCGATCGAATTCCACTTCGCTGCTGGTATTTCTTCCGGCTTACTGGTAAATTCGGATTTGGTGGCGTCCCATCTCTTGGCTGGTAGGTTGTTGCCTACCACAACGCGATCGCCCAGAAATTGTTCTTCTTCAGGTTCTTTTGAGGGGTCTGTTGCTTCTAGCTGATTAGGAGTTAGGGTGATTTTGGTTTCGGAATCTTTGAGCAAACTCCATTTGTCTACGGGTCTTAGGGTCTCTTTGCTTTCTAGAATGGGTGGGGTTCCGGCTGGTGTTGACCACGGAAGACCGTAGCCCGCCGTTGCGTCTCCTCCAAGCGGCACTTCCGCATAGGGAACCTTGCGGAGCATCTGCTTAAAATATTCTGTCAGCGCTTGTTTGCGATCTAGGGTTGGCGGTCGCTGCCGCACTGACAACGGATCGTTAGCCTCCGGGTTGGGACTGGCGGGGTTTCCCAACTGCGCCTCTACTAGCAAATTTAGGCGCTTTGTATAGGCTTCGTCGTTGTAAAGAACATTCAATCTAGAATCGCTTGTTGATTCCGTACCCGCCTTAATTTCTAATTTTTTACTCAGCATGAATGCGTTTTTTCCGCTCGTAGGGAGGCTACCTTGTTTGAAAAGGTGCACGTCCACTGCATTCTTAACCGTGTTGTTACCAGACCAACCATTTACTACATTACCAGCCACAACAATTTTGCTACCTTCTTGTTCGTAGAAACAAGAATCTGGGCTGCTGACCTGATACAGTTTTATGCTATTGGCAGCATTAAACCCTGTCACTAGCAAATTACTGTTTGTGAATATCCGCCCGTTTAGATTCAACGGAGGTCCCGGCGATATGTCTAGATCGTTTTCATAAACAACCGCGTTGTTGGGGATCGGAATAAGAGCTTGGTCTTGCTGATATTCCAGGGCTGAAATGCTAGAATTTCCTGTGAATGCTTGATACTTAGTAGGATTGATAGCAGCATCTGTGGCTGTCATCGGTACGTTAACTGTATAAACAAAAAAACTTTTTTTAAGTTTCCCGTCTATCCTGTACCAGCCTGAGTCCCCCGCTAAAGTAGCGACAGTACCTCCACCCTGTTCGCAACCAGCCTTAAGTTTCCTCTGCGGTGGCTTTCTTGCTTCCAACGGCTCTCTTTTTCTTAAGAAGTCCCCCAAAGTAGGGGCTTGCGTGCCCCTTGGGGGGGTGCGGAAGAATATGCCGTAGAGGGTAAAACTGTCAAATTTGCCATCGCCATTTGTATCGACGGGATATCTCCAAGCAGTATTTATCGATTCGTTGGTTTCGATATCAAAGCCAGTATCGTTAACCTTAAGATCGGGACTTATGCCACCGCTACCATCTAGGTCATACTTAAGTCTCAGGCGTTCTTCGTCCCCAAAGGTATAATTATCGGGAACTGCACTTCCACTTGATTGGGGGTTGGCGATCGGCAAGTACAAGTCTTTATCAGAAGGGGTACCCCGATTCTGGGTTTGCTCCAGCAGGAACTGAATTTTCGCTTTCGCCCGATCAATCGCCGGAGTCGCGGCCGCCAGCACCTGCTGGTTCACGCGCACGTTACGCGCCGTATTCGCCCGATCGAACGATCGCAGCGTAATCGCCACAGTCAACAAAATCACTACCAGCAACACCATCGTCACCGTCGGCAGCACAAACCCCGCCACCGGCAGTCTCGCCCTCCGGCCCATAGCCATCAGGGTTTGCAGCATTGCTCTCATCAGCCGCTTAGCCCCGGATCTGGTAACACCAGCAATCCGCCGCAGCAGGGATACGATAATTTTGGATAATTTGCTCTTAAACATTGACGCCTTCCTGAATAATTTCAGAGATGGTATTGCTGGTAGTGACTGCTCGACAGTACAATCCCATCTTTATATTGTTCCCATTTTTTGCAACTTGCATATCAGCCTCTTGCACAAATTTTAATTTGTACTTTGGCTGAAAAATAAAACCCACAAACCCGCAACCAAAATCGCCGCCGATAATATATTTTTCAGCGAAAGATTTGCCCCGCAGGGATTAGATCTTCCTTACTCCACTCTAATCTAGTTAAATTGAAATGTCAGTGGTCAGACCCAGAGTGAATTCGATCGCCCAAAAACAGCGATCGCGAGCGTATCCCATGTATTTCCCAGCCCTTATCTGGCGGCCTTTGTTGATGTGTTCGCCTTGCTAGCGCTTGCCACCACCGGAATCTACAATCACGATCGGCCCATCGAGAGGTTATGCCTGTCAGCGCGATCGAACTGAGATATTGCACTATTCTCAATTAGCCGTAGGGGCGGGTTCGCCAACAGCCTTAAAGCTTGCAAATAGGTTCTATAAACCCGCCCGATCCCACGAAAAATCCTCTTATTGATATTGCTGCAAGATGTCAGATCAAATATAAATTGGGCGATCGAATTTCCGTAATGCCCCCAAGTGCGATGAATTGCCGTAATGCCCCCAAGTGCGATCTCAACTGTTGCACCATAGTCAATCAGCCTTTTAGGGGCGGGCAAGATGCCCACCCCACAATAAAATTAACTGGTTCCCAAGCTCTGCCTGGGAACCGATGTAAGCGAGGCTCTGCCTCGGCCCAGACTATGGAGGCAGAGCCTCCGGATATGCGTTACCAGGCAGAGCCTGGTAACGAGTATAATCATTTAGGATTGCTATATATAAATACATCTTCAGTCCTTTTCAAAGGACTTGCGCTATGAGACGGGGGTTTTTAACCCCCGGCGGACTATCGGTACAAATGCCAAATCCGAAACACTGTCAGTACAAGTGCCAAATATAAACCTAGCATCCCACCCATGAAACAACCCTCCAAACCCCCCGACTTCATCATCATCGGCGCCCAAAAAGGCGGCACAACATCCCTGTACAATTACCTAATCCAACATCCCCAAATCCTCCCCGCCGCCCAAAAAGAAATCCATTACTTCGACTTGAACTTCGACAAAAGCCCAGACTGGTACTACGCCCAATTTCCCCAGCCCCAAACAGGCGAAAACCTAGTAACCGGAGAAGCCAGCCCCTACTACATCTGTCACCCCCAAGTTCCCCAGCGAATTTATGATTTATGTCCCAAAGTAAAAATAATCGCCCTGCTGAGAAACCCAGTAGAACGCGCAATCTCCCACTATTATTACTATATCAAAATAGGCTACGAATCGCTATCATTAGAAAGTGCGATCGCCTCCGAACCCGAAAGACTCAAAGGCGAAATAGAAAAACTCCAAACCAACCCAAACTACTACAGTTACGAACACCAACACCACAGTTATCTAACCCGCGGCATATACGCCGATCAACTCCCAGCCTGGATGAAACTTTTTCCCAAATCACAACTTTTAATCCTCAAAAGCGAAGACTTGTATACCAATCCCTTCGGCACATACAACAGCGTCTTACAATTTCTAGAATTACCGCCGCACCAACTACAAACCTACGAAAAATACAACGCCACCCAATATCCCCCCATCAACGACACAATATACGACCAATTGAGAGCATATTTTCGATCGCACAACCAAAGACTAGCCCAATTGTGCGATCGAGACTTCGGCTGGGATTAATCATTTCGGGAATTGTAGGGGCGGGTTCACCAACAATATCTAACAAATACAAACAATCTAAATAAACCCGCCCCCACCCCACCAATAACCTACATGAACCTTGATTTTATCCTCCAAACGTATAGATCGATTTACCGTTGGGTGGGGGCGGGTTTACGAGATTGTGGATTATTGACGATGATTGT
>NZ_JAUBTT010000052.1:21005-62143 GCF_036705125.1 Microcoleus sp. B7-D4 | reverse complement strand
CCGTGCCCGCCCCCACCCACAGACGATTTCACAGGCGTTTGGGACATGGGGGCAACCACAGGGGGATTGCCCCTACCAAGAATGAAACCGCCCTGCCTTAATAAGGAGGGGACAAGATTCCGATCTTTCGTCCCCCTTCTTAAGGGGGATTTAGGGGGATCGAGATATGTGCAACTTCACATTAAATTGGTATTACGCACGATGGCTAAAAACCGGGTTTCTGCCTCAATCTAAAAAATGTAATTAATTAATTAAGTAGATTAATGATAGAACATACTGATGAGAATAATGGGAAATTGCAACAACAGCAACAACAAATCCTTGCTAAAATAGCACTTTCTCTCTCCGAATTCCTCAAACTAGAAGATATTCTCAACACTACGGTAACGGAACTCAGAAACATTCTGCAATGCGATCGCGTAATTATCTTCCCATTTGCTCCAGACTGGAGCGGAAAGGTGTTGGTAGAGTCAGTTGGTTCAGAATGGACAGCAATCTTATCCACTCAGATACACGATCCTTGCGTGGGTGAAAACTATATCGAACCCTTCAAACAAGGCTTATTTACCTCTAAATCTGATATTTATACTGCCCCAATTGATACTTGTCACCGGGAATTCCTGACCACTTTTCAAGTTAGAGCTAACCTGGTTATTCCTATCCTTAAGGGAGAAGAACTTTGGGGATTATTGATTGCCCATCACTGTGCAGCACCTCGCGAATGGCAACCATCAGAAATTGAACTCATGCGACAGCTAGCAACTCAAGCTGGAATTGCCATTCAGCAAGCTGATTTATTTCCTCAAGTACAAACGGAACAGAGGGAGCGCCAACCAGCAGGAATTTCCCTACAGCAACTCCATACTGAACTCGAACAACCAGGCAGAGAACGGACACCCGAACTCACTGAAGTCAACGATAGCTTGCAACACTACATCACTCAAGTTGAAGACCTATATAATAAGGCTCCCTGTGGCTATCATTCCCTAGATGCAGCAGGAACAATAATTATGATTAATGATACGGAACTGAAGTGGTTAGGCTATTCCCGCGATGAAATTGTCCACAAGAAGAAATTTGTGGATTTAATTACAGTTGAAAGTAAAAATATTTTTGATCAAAACTTTCCCTTATTTAAAAAACAAGGATACATCAATAACTTAGAGTTTCAGATATTGAATAAAAACGGAAAAGCCATTTGGATCAACCTAAATGCTACAGCAATTTATGATGAAGCAGGTAACTTCATGATGAGTCGTTCTAGCGTATTTGATATCACCGATCGCAAACGTACAGAAGAAGCATTCCGCCAATATGAACGCATCGTATTCAATACAACAGATGGGATTGTGTTGATGGATCGTAACTATATTTATCAAATAGTCAATCAAGCTTATTTGAATTGGTGCAACAAATCTGAAAGCGAAGTTATCGGAAATTCTGTTAGAAATATCCTGGGTGCAGACGTGTTCGATAACATGATAAAACCTCGGTTAGACAGATGTTTGACGGGCGAAAAAATTCAGTATGAAAACTGGTTTGATTCTCCCAATTTAGTCAGGCAATTTTTGAGCGTTACTTATATACCTTTACGTGATGCAGGCGAAAATATTGTAGGGGTAATCGTCAGTCTGCGCGATCTGACTAAGCTTAAACAAGCCGAACAAATGCTGGAGCTTCAGGCTGTCATTACCCGCAACATGGCCGAAGGCATTTGTTTAGTAAGAACAGATAATGCAGTTATTGTCTATGCCAATCCTAAATTTGAGCAGATGTTTGGCTATGACTCTGGCGAACTCAACGGTCAGCACGTTTCAATTCTCAACTATGGCAGCGCATCGGTGAGTCCTGAAGATACAAATCAAGCCATTCGGTCTGCCGTTTTACAAAGGGGTGAATTTAGCTATGAAGTTCATAATGTCAAGAAAGATGGGACTCCATTTTGGTGTAGTGCGACTTGCTGTGTATTCAATCATTCAGACTATGGCGATGTTCTGGTGGCAGTTCATCAAGATATCACAGTAGCGAAGCACCTCGAAGAACTTCGACAAGAGGCGGCAGTAGCCTTACTACAGAAATCCCGAAAGGAAAATTTGCTCTGGAGGATTACTCAAGGGATTCGCCAATCTTTGGATCTGAATGCCGTTCTAAATACTGCTGTTACTGAAATCAGGCAGACATTACAAACGGATCGCACTACCATTTACCGCTTTAATCCTGATTGGAGTGGTGATTTTATCGTGGAGTCAGTTGGTGAGGATTGGGTAAAACTGATAGGAAGCGATCTCCAAAAAAATTGTGCAGATACCTATCTGCAAGAAACTCACGGCGGTCGATTCCGCAATCATGAAAATTTTGTTATTAATAATATTTACAGCGCTGAACTTCAACCCTGTCATATCGAGCTAGTGGAACAATTCCAAGCAAAAAGTTATGCAGTCTTCCCGATATTTTTGAGAGAAAATCTCTGGGGTTTGTTAGCTATCTACCAAAATAAGGCACCTCGTCAATGGCAATCGTGGGAAATAGAATTAGTTGAACAGATTGCCAGCCAATTGTCGATCGCCATTCAGCAATCCAAGCTCTACCGACAACTTCACCTAGAACTGCAAGAACGTAAGCAAGCCGAAGCCACGATCCGAGAAGCCGAACGACGCTGGCGATCGCTTTTGGATAACGTGCAGTTGATTGTTGTCGGACTTGATATAGGGGGAAATGTCAATTACGTTAATCCTTTCTTCTTAAAACTCACAGGATATACTCACCCAGAAGTTCTCGGAAAAAATTGGTTTGAAAACTTCTTACCCCGTTCTATCCAACAATCGATTAAAGTTGTTTTTTCGGAAGTTTTAGCCTCTAACTATCATCTCTATTATCAAAATGCCATCTTGACTGAATCGGGTGAAGAACGGTTCATTGCGTGGAACAATACCATTCTGCAAGATTCAGAGGGAAACATCATTGGAATTATCAGCATTGGGGAAGATATTACTGATCGACAAAGGCTCGAACACATTAAAGATGAGTTCATTGGCATTGTCAGCCATGAACTTCGCACTCCTTTGACAGGAATTCAAATGTCATTAGGACTAATAAAAAGTGGGGTTTATGATAAAAAGCCCGAAAAATCTAGACGCATGATTGAAATTGCTCTCCTCGATACCAATCGTTTAGTGAACCTGGTTAATGATATTTTAGATTTGGAGCGCCTAGACTCCGGGCGGGCAATTGTGGAGAAAACTGTTTGCAAAGCTGCCGATTTGATGCAGCAAGCAGTAGATAGCATTCAGGCGATCGCTATTCAACAGCAGATCTCATTAATCGTTACCCCCACGGATGCAGAAGTCTGGGCAACAGGAGATGCGATCGTCCAAACCTTAACAAATTTGCTCAGTAATGCGATTAAATTCTCACCTGCCTATTCCACAATTCATCTGAGTGCCGAAAACCAGACAGACTTTGTGCTGTTCCAAGTTAGCGATCACGGGCGAGGCATTCCAGCCGATAAACTAGAACTCATTTTTGGGCGATTTCAGCAAGTCGATGCCTCCGACTCCCGTGAAAAAGGAGGCACCGGTTTAGGTTTACCCATCTGTCGCAGTATAGTTGAGCAGCATGGTGGCAAAATCTGGGCGGAAAGTATCTTAGGTGAAGGCAGCACATTTTGCTTTACCCTACCCTTACCCACCATTGAATAACGCTTAGATTAATCGGTAGCATCCATCCCAAATCCAAAATCTCCAATCCAAAATCCCATGACTGACAGACAAATTCTAGTTGTTGACGATGAAGAACACCTTCGGGAACTTGTGCAGGCCTGCTTAGAAGATTTAGGCGGATGGGAAACAGTGGCGGCAGGATCGGGAGAGGAATGTTTACAAATACTGCAAACAGAACAACCCAACGCTATTTTGCTGGATGTATCTATGCCGGGAATGGATGGGTTTGCTGTGTACGAGACCCTCCAGTCCGATCCGATTACCCGATCGATTCCAGTGATTCTGCTGACAGCGAAAGTTTTGCCCAGCGATCGGGCTAAATTTGCCAAGATGGCGGTAGCTGGGGTAATTGCCAAACCAATCCAACCCATCACCTTGACGGAAGAAGTAGCAGAGATTTTGGGATGGGAGGATTGACAATCAAGCATCCAGGATACAAGCCCCCGGATTCATTCCGAAAGCAGACTCAGGACGCAGAAATAAAAAACCTGTATCCGATGAAACTTGCCCCCCGAATTTATCCGTGGGGTGAATGCTTCAATCGAAAATCGAAAATCGAAAATCGAAAATCGATTGACTTTCACCATTTTTGTCAATTTTTGTAACAATAACGGAATCTTTACCAATTCCTTACCGTTGCTATTTACTCTCCTGCTATGCAGCTAACAGTTCTTGGCATTAGGAGGAGACTCAATGAATGCTTTTCAGGTTTTGAATGATATAAATCAGGATCTCGCAGGTTCATTTTCTCGTTTGCCCACTGGTTGTCAGCAATCCACACTTTGGATTGCTCAGACAGAGGAAATACCGATCGCAGGTATTAGAATTCAAGAAAAGGATCTGACACTTATCCTTAAAGTTCACATTTATGACATTCATCTTGTCAAATTGAATCTCCAAATCACTCCAGAAACTGTTTTAATCCAAGGTCAACCTACCGAAGCGGCTGGAGTAGAAGGTTATTTCCTTCCTGGTGGATTTCAAATTCTCATCCCGTTGCCCCACCGCGTACATCCTGAAATCTATGGCACTGAAATACACTCGGATGGTTTAACAATTCAGCTTGCTAAAGAGTTGAGAATTCCGTCATCAGAAGTTCGGATTCAACTCTCAAATACACATCTTTGAGGGATTGCTTAAAGATGTGTATTTGAAACCCAATTGACCACCAAAAAATTGATTCCTAATCAACCCAAATAAAATGAACACTTTGCAAGTAGCTAATTATGATGGCAGTCTCCTGCCCGAAAACAAGATGAAAGGGAAACAAATTCTCATCGTTGATGACCAAGAACACCTCCGCGAACTGGTACAGTTGTGCCTGGAAGACCTCGCGGGATGGAACACCCTGGTGGCCGAATCAGGAGAAGAATGTTTACAAATCCTACAAACAGAACGACCTAATGCTATTTTGCTGGATTTATCAATGCCGGGAATGGATGGGTTTGCTGTGTACGCTCATCTCCGATCCGATCCCATAACTCGATCGATTCCAGTGATTCTGCTGACAGCAAGAGTTATGCCACGCGATATGGCCAACTTTGCCGAAATGGGTGTTGCTGGGGTAATTCGCAAACCATTTGAACCCACCAGCCTGCCGGGAAAAGTGGCAGAGATGTTGGGATGGGATGATTGACACTCCCCGGTATGGCAGACGCAGGATTCTTAAGACTTTACCTCTACATTCATACAGTTGCTGCTTCAACCCAGCTTACAGCAGTTGGCAACAAAAGATAAATACACTTTCGTCGATAAAAAAGAGGTTTTGATGACAAGCTGTCCTTGCTGCACGAATCAAATGCTGCGTCACCTTCGCCACAGTCAAGTATACTGGTTTTGCCGTCAGTGTTGGCAAGAAATGCCTGTTTCCCCTCTTAACAGCTACGGTTCATCGCCCTCTATAAATTTAGTTACAGACTTAAGGATTAAGAAGCTACTTTCTTGAGAGGCGATAGTTTTAAGGTAAAATTCCATCGCACAGGCGTGACGCCCGTGCCACAATGGAGGCGGACGAATAAAAGGGATCTCGCACTTAGCGACTAAACCTCCTCAAAAATTGCGCCTCGCTGCTGTAGATTCACCTGCATCTCCTCATCGATTCCTGAATTATTCCCGAATCTGGCTGACTCGACATTCGCACCACTGAAATTAGTATTTGTTAAGTTCACTTCCAGCAGATTTGCGCCGCTCAAATTGGCACCGCTGAGGTTAGCTAAAGCTAGACTTGCTTTGTGCAAATCTGCGCCGCTTAAATCAGCATTTCCTAAGAAAGCCCCACTCAAATCTGCACCGCCGAATTTGGCATTTTGTAGGTTGGCGTCGCTGAAATCGGCATCGTTTAAGGTTGCGCCCCGGAAATTTGCCCGATCGAGATTTGCGCTGCTAAAATCCACTGCACTTAAAGTCGTTCCGCGCAAGCTACCACCCGCGAAATCTAGTGCTGGGTTGAGATTGGCGATTTTGGCCAACTCTACAAAGTTGTCGGTTTCAGCAGAGATAATGCGATCGACCATTTCCTGCAATTCCGATTCAGCTTCCGGCACAATTTCCACTTCGCGCGGTTCAACCGGAGGCAAATTGTAGGACAATAGCGCCCAACTGAGGGCAGGTTGGAGTTTATTTGCTTGCAGGTATATAGTCAGGATTCTTTCTAAAATCGAATGTTGATTGGGCGTGATTTCGTGCGGCCACAAACCCTCCGCATCTGTGAGATTAATATCTTCTTTAGCAACTTCAAAAGCCGCTGCCATCCGAAATTCTTTGGCAGCTAATTCTCCCAGCTTCGCACTTTTTAGCAAACCTTTTAATACTGATTTGCCCTGTTCTACTGCAAAAATCCAAGCTGGCGTTCTATCATCGCTGATTGTGGAAACGTGACAAAATATGCTCTCTGTTTCCTGAGTTTTTTCCGCCTTCTCCCCGCCCTGAACTCCCCGCTGACTTTGGGTTGCTAAAATTTCTGCACTGCTTTGAATGGCCAGGGTTTCTTCTATTGGCAAAAGCTTGAAAGAACCGACTAACTGACGTGATGCTACGGGAATTTCGCAGTTTTCTAGATAGAGTTTTAGCGTCCCGCCTTGCAGACCAAACTTGACGCGACCACCTAGCAGGGGTTCCCAATGCTCGTTAAAATTCAGGCTCAAGTGAATGTCGAGCTGCTGGGTTTGGGGTGCAACCGATGGAACGGGAATTGCTTCTAATTGCATCCACAAGCAATCTGGGTATTTGTTGTGTGACTCTAGCGATCGCATATCGGGTAGAATTGCTGGCACTACCAGCCTGTAATTGATATTTAAATTAGTTTATCATCTCTAATCGATCGCAACACAGCTTTTTTTGGCGGGTTTAAATTGTAAATTTTGTTGAATTATATCCGCCCTCATGGGTTTTGCTGAATTTGGCTTTTTACCCAATTCCGAAATGCTTTCACTAATTCCAAATAGTCCATTGTTTCTGCTTGTTCCAAAAATCTGACAATCTCTAATATCGGTAAGCTGGGAAATGCTAAACTGATCTCGCTCTCAACGTATTCTCCATTTTCTAATCTGTTGATTCTGAGTCGCACTCCATTATAAATCCAAACTTCCGGCACTCCCAGATCCGCATAAACCTGCAAGGTATTTTCCGAACGGCTGGTAATATCAATTTCCACCACTAAATCCGGCGGCGGATCTTGAGTCAGGTCAATTCTTTTTTTGCCTTTAACTGCACTAACATTTTGGATGTAAAAACATTCATCCGGTTCTACACCGCTAAGTTCAGGACGCTTGAAAGTGGTGGAACCAAGAGGCTCAATTCTCACCTCTAATTCTTCCGCTAAGGTTTCCACAAATCGACCCATTATTGTTTTGAAGCGTTCGTGTTCTGGAGAAGGTACCCTAATTTCCAGATTGCCGCGATTATATGTCAGTCGAATTTGCCGATCGCCGATTTCGGCAAGCAAATTTTCGTAGGTTTGCCAACTGATACCCGATAGCTGGACAATTTGTTCGGGTGGGGCGAGAGTTTTAGCGGTCATAGTGCTACTTTGGTGAAGAGTTCAATCGCACTTGTGCATTATATCATCAATCCGGGCGATGGCTACGCCCCGGCCCCGGCCTACGCACTCCTCACCTTCACTCACTCATCTGCGCCGGAAATACCGCAGATAAATCGAGAGACAAATCGGGGAAACCTGGAATTACCACAACCTCATTCGGCAAAACCACTCGTTTGACTCGATAATCGAAACCACCTCTTTGTTTTTGATAAGGTTCGCTGTGCATTTCCAGTTGAATATCTACCAAATTAAATATCCAATAATCAGAAATTCCCGATTCAGCATAGAGAGATAACTTGGTTCTCCTGTCGTATTTCAAAGTAGAATCAGAAACCTCAATTACCAACAAAATATCAGCAGGCTGCGGGTGAGAAGATAAATAATTATCAGAACGATTGCAAGCAATAACAACATCAGGCTCTGGTTCGCTATCAGCCGACAAAATAATCGGCTCTTGACCGCGCACGATCGCTCGTTCTTCCAGCAGTGGGTACAATTTTTTAAGCAATAGCGAGTTGCAAACAGAGTGAAACGTACCTTTAGCAGCCATAATGATAATTTCTCCGCGAATCAATTCAACTCGGTCATCGGGGGCGAAAAATCCCAGTTCTCCCAAACGGTGATATTCGGCGATCGAGAATCGTTTTGCAGTTACGGCAGTCATAGCTTTTCTTACCCTCTACAATTACCAACCTTTCCAATTCTACTCAAAAATCCCGCCCCGTGTCCTCAATTCAACCTTCAGGGCTTCCGAAATTCCCACACAACCAGAAAAGTTCGCATTTTTAACCACCGTATTTTTCAAATCAGCGCGGGTCAAATCAGCACCGTTTAAAATCGCACCACTCAAATTAACACCACTTAAATCAGCATTTTTGAAATCAGTATTTGTCAAATTTGCATTTACTAAAATCGCATTCGGTAAATAAGCACTGCTCAAATTAGCGTCGGTTAAATTTGCACCGCTCAAATTAGCCCTGGGCAGCTTTGTTCGCAAATCTGCACCGCTCAAATTGGCGCTGCTGAGTTCAGCATCCCGCAAATTAGCATTGCACAAATTAGCATCAATTAAAATAGCAGCGCTCAGCAAAGCACCGCTGAGATCCGCCAAAGTCAAATCTGCGCCTCGGAGGTTGGTTTCGCGCAAATCCGCACCGTTAAAATCAGCGTAGTGCAAGTCAAAACCGCTTAAATTAGCCCCAGCAAAATCCTCAATCGGATTCAAACCAACTGTTTCTGCAAGTTGTACAAAACTCTTATTTTTATCAATTAAAAACAGTTCCCGCACGATCGCCAATTGCTGCTGTCGGTACTCGTCGGCCTTCTCGTAATCTGCTAAATACTTGTAAGCAACCTTCAAATTCTTGAGAGCATTGCGCTCAATGCGATCGTCCTTGCTGGCGCGCGCGATCGACAACTGCTGGTGATAGCATTCGATCGCACCAGGCAAATCTCCCTTAGCATCGTAAGCTAGCGCCAAATTACCCAAAGTTTCCAACTCAGAGCGCCCGTCGCCAGTGTCCCGCGCGATCGCCAAACGCTGTTGCTGGTAATCAATAGCACCAGAAAAATCCTCAAGAGCACAGCAAGCATTGCCCAGATTTCCCAAAGCATTTGCCTCACCCCGGCGATCGCCAATTTCCCGCGCTAACACCAAATGTTGCTGGTAGCAGTCGATCGCCTGAGCATAATTTCCCAGCGCTTCGTAAGCTACGCCCATATTACCCAGCGCCGCACCCGATCGGCGCTTATCGTCCATTGAGCGATACAGCCCCAGCGCTTCCTGCCAAGAACCGAGCGCCGCCTCAAATTGACGCGCCTGATATTGCGAAATCCCCTGCTTGATTAGCTCGCTAGCTTGTTCGCTCATACTGTCAAAATTAGTTAATAACTAAAGTTGATATTAATCGACTCAAAGCGGTAATTGCTAATCGGTAATCAGTAATCGAGAATCGGTATAGCCCATCCCCCTCTCCCCCAGGGCGGTTTCATTTTCTTGTAGGGGCAAACCCCCCGTGGTTGCCCCTTTTGGGTTTGGGGCAGGCACTCTTAGCACTGCCCCTACAGAAAACCTCCTTTTGATCTGAGAATGAAACAGCCCTGCCCTCTCCCCCATCCGTATTTTCACGTCCGTGAAAAAAAAAGACAAAAAAAAGAGAGAGCTACCTAAGTAACTCTCTCTGCCATCAGGGTGCATCTACATAACACAATATAACACGACCGGGATGAGGGGTGTTACCCCCAAACGTGAAGATGTTGTAAAGAAATGTAGATTAATTATAAAGTTACGATCCCGCGAGAATGGCGAGATCAGGAAAAACCGATCGCCCGCCGCTGTATCCGCTACACGATCCCCTTAACGACTTGCTTAGCCTGGGGCGTTAAGCTTCGCCGTCAGCAGCTCATTGGTCAGTTTGGGATCGGCTCGGCCGCCCGTTTCCTTCATCACCTTGCCGACAAAAAAGCCCAGCAGCTTAGTTTTACCGGCTCGGTACTGTTCGAGCTCCTTGGGATTGGCGGCTAACACGGCATCGATCGCCCGATCGATCGCCCCAGTATCCGAAATTTGAATCAAACCCTTGCTCTCAACGAACTTCTGAGGCGAACCACCGTTTGCCAGCAACTCCGGCAAAATATCCTTAGCAATTTTGCCACTGATCGTGCCGGCCTCAATTAACCCCAGCAGTTCGGCTAAATCCTGCGGTTGGAAAGGAATTTCTGCGATCGCCAGCTTTTCATTTTTCAGATAAGCAGTAATATCGCCCATCACCCAATTGGCAGCTTGTTTAGCCACAGCACCGGCGGCGATCGATTTTTCAAAATACTCCGCCACCGCTTTGTCGTCAGTCAGCACCCGCGCGTCGTAGGGAGAAAGACCGAGCTCTGTTTCGTAGCGATTGCGCTTCATTGCCGGCAATTCCGGCAGTTGAGCTTGCCAATCCTGCAATTGCTCGGCTGAAACTTTGATCGGAGGTAAATCCGGTTCCGGGAAATACCGGTAATCGCTCGCACCTTCCTTAATCCGCATACTGAAAGTACACTGCTTGTTTTCATCCCAAAGCCGGGTTTCTTGGATGATGGTTTCGCCATTTTCCACAGCTTGAATTTGCCGCTCGATCTCGTAATCGATCGCCCGTTCGATGGCATTAAAAGAGTTCATATTTTTAATTTCCACCTTCGTGCCGAACTCTTTTTGGCCAACCGGGCGCACCGAAATATTCACGTCGCACCGGAGCGAACCTTCCTGCATATTCCCGTCGCCAACACCGATGTAGCGCACGATCCGGCGCAATTCTTGACCGTATTCGGCAGCTTCCGCGCCCGATCGCAAATCCGGTTCCGAAACAATTTCGATTAGAGGCACACCGGCGCGGTTGTAATCCACCATTGAATAAGTTGAACCGCTGAGCCGATCGCTGCCGCCGTGAACCAATTTTCCGGCATCTTCCTCCATGTGCAAGCGAGTGATCCCGATTTTTTTTCTAGTAGAATTTCCCGTCTCATCCACGAGTTCAATTTCTAGCCAACCGTTAGTAGCGATCGGCAAATCGAACTGAGAAATTTGATAATTTTTCGGCAAATCGGGATAGAAATATTGCTTGCGGTCAAACTTACTGTAAGGTGCGATGGAGCAGTTGAGAGCCAGCCCTGCTTTCACCGCATACTCCAGAACTTTTTGATTTAATACTGGCAACACTCCCGGCATTCCCATACAAATTGGGTCAATGTTAGTATTTGGGGCATTGCCAAATTCTGTAGAAGAACTGGAGAAAATTTTAGTATTCGTACTCAATTGACAATGAGTTTCGAGACCGATAATGGCTTCGTACTGAGTTTGGTTTTTTATCGAAGAGGGTGCAGCAGCAGTCATAAGCGATTTAAAAGACTGAAATAACTTTAGATTTTATTTTAGCTTTTTATTGACCAAAGTGATTGGAGAGTATTTGTAGGTAGGGGCGGTTTCATTGGTGTCAACAAGCCCCTCACACCCGCATTCGGGCTGGTTTAAACCCCTGCCGGAATCGGGAAAAGCGCCTTTCGTTTAGTAGAGACAGCGTGCGGCACACACAATGCCCTGCTACAGAGTTGCGATGCGATCGACGCCCCGATCCACGCCGATCTCCTTTCGATCGCCCTCAAACAACAAGTCTGTGCAAAAATATACTTAGGGTCAGCTCCTGCCCGCACCCTTTCCTTACCCAGGAGAGTTTTAGATCGATCCACCACAATTGCCGATCGATCTACACCCCAAATCCTTTTACTGGCAGTCTTTAATAACGCCGCTCGCCTCCAACGATCGGGCTCCACGCACAGACTAAAAATTAAAAATGTATAATTTAACAGGAAATTCTATATTTTTAATTTTTAAGCTTTAATTTTGAATTCTCAAAGTAACACTGGCCTAAGTGTCAAAACTATGCGTGAAATTCCAGTTAAAAGTGCCACACTGTTTCAGAACAGCATCACTGAGGTAGAGCCGGCGGAATCAGCCCTCGAACTCGCTTGGAACGAACTCGAAAAACAAACAGCAGAAACCATTGCTCACATTGCCAACGCGGGCTCAGCAAATACACAGGAACTCAGCGACCGCTTGGCCGAGGCAAAGCAACTCCGGCAGCAACTTCAAACTCAAATAAAAAAAGCCAACTCGCGGCGGGAATTTCATCTAGAAAACTCACCAATGGCAGTGGTAGAGTGGGACAGCGAATTTCGGGTAGTGCGGTGGTCGCCAATGGCAGAACAAATATTTGGCTGGAGTGCAGCAGAAGTAATGGGCAAATACTGGCACGAATGGTCAATAGTTCATCAAGAAGACTTCGAGCAAGTGTGCGCCGTCACAAATCAACTGTTACAAAGCAGAGAACCCCGCAATGTTTGCCACAACCGCAACTATACCAAAGATGGCTCGGTAATTTACTGCGAATGGTACAATTCTGCCCTAATCGATGAATCGGGAAGATTAGTTTCAATTCTATCTTTTGCCAGAGACATAACCGATTTCCACCGCACTCAAGAAGAACTGCATCGGCGCGAACAAGCTTTCAGCACCCTAGCGGAAAATGCGACCGATATTATCGCTCGGTTCGATCGCAAACTACGCCACATTTACATCAACCACGCAGTAGAATCAGCAACCGGAAAACCCCCCGCAGAATTGATTGGCAAAAGCAACAGAGAATCAGGAATGCCACCACACTTGTGCGACCTGTGGGATGAGGCTTTTATGAAAGTTTTGGGTAGCGGCAAACAAGAAACCATAGAATTTGAGTTTCCCACTCCCGATGGCATAAAACATTACCACTGTCGAGTCATTCCCGAATTTGCTGAAGACAATTCAGTAGAAACAGTTTTATCCATCTCCCGCGACATCACAGAACTAAAACAAGTCGAAGATCAGTTGCGACAAAGCGAATCCAAATTTAAAGCCATAGTTGATTCTAACATGATCGGTCTAATTTTTTGGGATCTTAACGGCAGCATTACAGATGCCAACGCCGCTTTTTTAAACACCGTCAACTATACGCGGGAGGAGCTGCTTGCCGGAAGAGTTAACTGGCAAGAAATGACACCGCCCGAATACGTGCGTTTAGATACAGAAAAAGTGGCAGAACTGAAGGCTAGAAATACGGTTCTTCCCTTTGAAAAAGAATTTATACGCTCCGATGGTAGCCGCGTTCCCGTGCTGCTGGGCAGCACATTTTTAGAAGGAACGAAGCAGTTAGGCGTCAGTTTTGTGCTGGACTTAAGCGAGCGCAAGCAGGCAGAATTGGAGTTGCAAAAACACCAGCAACTTTTAGAGAGTATTGTTACAACTATACCTAACTTTCTATACATTTACGATGCAGTTGACAGCAAAAATATGTATGCAAATGAATCGGTCACAGCCATGCTGGGATACACTCCCCAAGAATTGCGAGATTTGGGTAAAGACGCTGTAGCTAACTTAGTTCATCCCGATGATATTTTAAAGCTAATTACAGGTATGGAGCGACTCAAACACAGCAGGAATCCCTATGAAACGGATGACAGAGACTACAGAATCAAACACAAAAATGGGGAATGGCGCTGGGTACACGATCGCTCTAAAATTTTCAAAAGAACCCCAGACGGACAAATTTTACAATTTATCGGTTCCGTACTCGACATCAGCGATCGCAAACAAGCCGAAGAATCATTAAAACAGCAAAAAGAACTGCTGCAAACTATATTCGACAACGTGCCAGTCATGCTCGCATTCTTGGACAAAAACAGTCAAATAAACTGGGTAAACCGCCACTGGGAAGAAGTGCTAGGCTGGAGTTTGGCAGAAATCACAAACCGGGATATCTTGGCCGAATTTTATCTGCAGCCAGAAGACCGTCAATATGTTTGGGATGAAATTGAAGCAGCAAATCCGAACTGGAGCGACTTCAAGACAAAAGTTAGAGACGGGCGAATTATCGACACTTCTTGGGCCAATGTTCGTCTTTCGGACGGCAGGTGTATCAGCATTGGTCAAGATATTACCGAACGCAAACGAGTAGAAGCTGAACTTAAAGAACTCAACGAAACTTTAGAAGCTCAAGTCGCGCAGCGTACCGCAGAATTAGAAACTTTTTTTGATGCTTTGCCCGATCACATTTTTGTGGTAGAGCGCGAGAACATGTGCCTGTCTTTTGTCAACCAATCTGTGGCCAAAACTGCTGGATTAAATAGCAGAAAAGAGATGCAGGGCAAAACTATTTTTGAATGTTTCGCCCCAGAAATAGCCGCAAAATTCTCTAGGGAAAATTCGCAGGTATTTGAAACAGGGGAAACTCTGCACTTGCAGGATAAATTTGTGATATCTGGCGACACTACTTACTACGATACTTTTAAAATTCCCCTGAGAAATATCGAGGGCGAGGTTTATGCTTTAATTGGGACTTCTCGCGATATCACTGAGTTGGTAGAGACAAAACAAGCTTTGTCAGAACGGACAGAGCAATTAGAAGCTGCCAATCAAGAATTAGAATCTTTTTCTTACTCAGTTTCCCACGACTTGCGCGCACCTTTGCGACACATTTCAGGTTTTGTAGAAGCCTTGAAACAGCGGCTAGAATTAACGGAGGCTTTGAGCGATCGCAAAATAGTTCACTATATGGAAGTAATTGAAGACAGTAGCCAAAAAATGAGCCTGTTGATTGACGGTTTGCTCGCCCTGTCGCGGGTGACTCGCACCGAGTTGAGGCAAATTCCGATCGATCTGAGCCGTTTGGTACAAAATGCGATTAAATTGACTAAACCACCAACCGTCGCAGATCCGGCCCAAACTCCCCACAGCGTTGAATTTGCCGTCGGAGATTTGCCGACAGTAATGGGAGATCCAACCTTGCTGCAACAGGTGTTCAGCAACTTGATTAGCAACGCCGTCAAGTTCAGCCGCGGACGCACTCCGGCTACAATAGTTATTGAGGGTTTACCTGATGGGACGATTTTTGTCAAGGATAACGGCGTGGGTTTTCCGATGGAATATGCCGATCGCCTGTTTGGAGCCTTTCAGAGGCTGCACTCCCAGAGAGAATTTGAAGGTACGGGCATCGGTTTGGCGATCGTCCAGCGGATTATTCACCGCCACGGCGGCACTGTTTGGGCTGAAAGCCTACCTAGTCAAGGAGCCACGTTTTACTTTAAACTAGCGCAAACAATCTCAAACGGTAATATAGATTCGTAAGTTAAGTGTATAAGAGTTTTAAATTCTAAATTTAAAACTCTTATACACTTAAATAAGTCACAATCGGTGAGAGCATCAGAATTTTGGTGTGACAGCAGTGTTCACTGTTAGGCATGGAAGCGAAAGCTCTAGGCCGGGCTGTGCAAGATGTTCGTACTCCTAAAAAATGCTCTTTTAAAAATTGGGATGATCCCCAATCGGTTCGGTCAGCCCTCGACTGGCAGTGCTAAATAAAGGTCTTGCGAGGAGAGTATATAATTGATTTTGCTAAAAATAACTAAAAATATCGAGATAAAATTAACCACCAAATTCCGTCTAAATAATTACTAGCAAAAACACGAATAACCAATTGAAAACCTACCCAATACCTTATGTTAGATATAAATCAGACTAACTATCTACTAAAAATGGTAGCGGAATCAACATTAAACTTGTTGATTATCGAAGACATGGCAGAAGATATGGAATTAATAGTGCTCGCCTTAGAAGCGGGGGGGGTAAATTTTAAGTGCGAGACGGCAGAAACAGCAACAGAGTGCAGAAAACTGCTCCAGAATTGCAAGTACGATGCTGTACTCTCAGATTACCGCCTCCCCGGCTTCAACGGTTTAGAAGTGTTGAAATTAATGCAGGAATTAGGGCAAGACATACCCTTAATTTTAGTAACGGGAAGTTTGGGAGAAGAAGCTGCCGTTGAGTGCATAAAAGCCGGAATGACCGATTATGTATTAAAAGGGCGGCTGTTTAGGTTGCCAACAGTCTTAGAACGATCGCTCCAAGAATACAAAATGCGGCGCCAGCAACAAGAAGCGATCGTCCAAATTCAGCGGCAAGCTCAGCGAGAAGCGATCGTCAACCGCATCCTCCAAGCCATGCGCTTCACCCTTGTACTCGACGAAGTGCTCCAAACCACTGCAGATCAACTGCACGAAGCTCTAGACATCAGCGCCTGCGCCATCTTGCAGCCAGATGCTGAAGGCGGCATCAGAGTTCGCTACATCAGCAAAGCATCCGACAGAGAAGGGTTTGTCGGGCTAAATTGCAAAGTGGCCGAGCACTACCGATCCGGACTCGCGGCTGGGGAAACCCTGATTATCGACGAATTATCCACCCTGTGCCCGTCCCTGCAAGAATCAGCAGGGTTGGTAGGGTTTCGCTCCGTCGCGATCGCCCCGCTGCTCTACCAGCAGTCATTTTTGGGAGGAATTAGCCTCTATCAGTGCGATCGGGCGCGCTGTTGGAGCGCAGAAGAACTGTCACTACTCAAAGCCATAGCCGATCAGTGCGCGATCGCGATCCACCAAGCCGAACTCTACCAACAAGCCCAAACCGAACTTGCAGAACGCAAGCGCGCCGAAGCAGAAGTCTGCGGCATCCAGCAGCAGCTAGCCACAATGGCAGCCAACATTCCCGGCTCAGTCTACCGCACCGTGCTGCATCCAGATGGCAAAATCTCCATGCCCTACATCAGTCCGGGCGTGCGCGAGGTTACTGGGTTCGCGGCCGAAGAAGTGATTTCCCACCCGGAACTATTGACCGAAATCATCCATCCAGAGGACAAAAGCTCGTCTGACAGTGGCGTAGCAGCATCGAGAGCGAGTCTTTTGCCGTGCGATCGCCAGTACCGCATCGTTCTGAGATCTGGGGAGGTCAAGTGGGTGCAAGACAGCGCTAAATTTTCCAAAAACGAAAATGGCGACGTAATTATAGACGGAGTAGCGCTCGACATCAGCGATCGCAAACAAGCAGAATCAGCCCTGCGCCAAAGCGAACAGCGATTTCGATCGCTGATTGAAAACGCCACAGACATCACGATCATTCTCGACGCCGAAGGAATCTTCCGCTACATCAGCCCTTCGGTTAAGCGAATTTTAGGATACCCGCCCCACCAGGCGATCGGGCGCAGCGCCTTAGAAATAGTTCACCCCGACGACTGCGCCACGATCACCGAAACCCTCCACAAAGCCATTGAAAACCCCAAAAGAAGCCAGTGCCCAGTTGAGTACCGAGTCCGCCACCGCAACGGTTCCTGGTGTTATGTAGAAGCTGTAGCCACCAACTTGCTGTACGATCCCGCAGTCGAGGGAATCGTGATTAACTGTCACGACATCACTCAGCGCAAACTCGCCGAAGAACAACTGCTGCACGATGCTTTTCACGACGCCCTCACCGGATTGCCCAATCGATCGCTATTTACCGATCGGCTCGAACACGCTCTGAGGCTGGCCAAACGGCGCAAAGACTACTTGTTTGCCGTGCTGTTTCTCGATTTAGATAGATTTAAAGTAGTCAACGATTCCCTCGGCCACGCTATCGGGGATCAACTGCTAGTATCGATCGCGCGGCGTCTGGAAGCTTGTCTGAGGCCCGGAGATACAGTGGCCCGCCTCGGAGGAGACGAGTTTGTGCTGTTGCTAGAAGACATCGAGGGCATCAATGAAGCTACCACCATTGTCAACCGCCTGCAAAAGAAAATCACCTCCCCTCTCCTTCTAGACGGACACGAAGTATTTATCACCGCCAGCATCGGCATAGCTTTGAGTTCTGGCGAATACCTGGAACCGACAACCCTACTGCGCGACGCCGACACAGCAATGTACCGCGCCAAAGAACTCGGCAGAGCCCGACACGAAGTTTTCAACAGTTCCATGCACGCCCACGCTTTGCGCCTGTTGCAGCTAGAAAACGACCTGCGGCGGGCGATCGAATCAATTAGAGACCCGGCCAGAGAAGAAGACTTGGCCCCATCCCCCGAATCAGCCTTACCTCCCTTATCCGCAGCGCCCCAGTTTATTATTCACTACCAGCCGATCGTGTCGATCGCCAATAACACAATTACCTGTTTTGAGGCCCTAGTGCGCTGGCAGCATCCAGAACGAGGCTTAGTTTCCCCCGGTGAATTCATCACCATTGCCGAAGAAACCGGCTTGATCGTACCCCTGGGCCGCTGGGTACTCCGCACAGCTTGCCACCAAATCCGCCAGTGGCAGCAGCTATTTCCCAGCAACCCCCCCTTAAGCGTTAGCGTCAACATTTCTGTCAAACAGTTTTCTCAGCCAGATTTAATCGAATACATCGACCAAGTTCTTCAAGAAACTAACCTCGACGGCAGCAGTTTAAAACTAGAAATTACCGAAAGCGTACTCATAGAAAATTCCGAATCAGTAACAGCAATGCTGGTGCAGCTCAGAACCAGAAACATACACTTGTGCATTGACGACTTCGGCACCGGCTATTCCTCGCTCTCCTACCTGCACCGCTTCCCCACCAATACCTTAAAAATAGACCGCTCTTTTGTTAGCAGGATGGGAGGTGAGTTCGATTTCAGTAAAGGAGGCATTGATCCGACAGAAATTGTGCGGTCGATCGTTACTTTGTCCCACAATTTAGGCATGGATGTAGTAGCCGAAGGAGTCGAAGAAGCCTCGCAACTATCTATACTTAAAGGGTTAAAATGTGAGTACGCCCAGGGATTCTTTTTCTCAAAGGCAGTAGACTCTCAAACAGCAGCAGCCCTAATCCGACAGCAAGCAGAAAATCAGAATTTGCTGACATTTAGTTTGTTAGAGAAAGGCCAGTGAACTACCCACACTAAATCGAAACGATTATAGTGTGGGCTTCTAACATCACAGAGGAATGCCTCAGAACAGACTTGCGTCCAATCTTTGGTCTTACTTCCCCTCCGTTAGCAAAAACGGCTGTTCCATCCGTCTGTAGTATCCTGATGCCTTCGGATCTAATGTTTGTTGCGGCGTTACCATCACGGTCATGACGAGTACCGCAATTAGGACAAGTCCACTCCCTAATATCAAGCGGTAACTTATCAATCTGGTAATAGCAATTAGAGCAGAGCTTGGAGCTGGGGAACCAGCGGTCAATTTCAACCAACTTGCCACCTTTTTTCTCTAGCTTGTAAGCTAGGAAATTGATAAAGGTTCCCCATCCCACATCAGATATGGCTTTAGCTAAATTGTGATTGCGTACCATGCCTTTGACATTAAGATTCTCTACTACGACAACTTGGTTTTCATTGACGAGCTTTCTCGAAAGCTTATGTAGAAAATCCTGACGGGATTTACTTACCCGTTCGTACACTTTAGCTACCGTCTTTTTAGCTTGGTTCCTTGAATTACTTCCTTTCTGTTTTTTAGCTAGCTTTTGTTGCTTGCGTTTGAGGTTTTTCTCGTGTTTGGCTAGATGCTTAGGGTTATCATACTTAGAGACTTTGCAGCCATTGCTCGTAATAGCAAAATGAGTCAATCCCAAGTCAATTCCAATTACTTTGCCGACCGTTGAAACAGTCGGATTGTCGCCTTCACTCTCCGTCAATATTGAGGCAAAGTATTTCCCAGAAGGATTTAAACTAACCGTTACGGTTTTGATTGTTCCTTCTATGTTCCTGTGCAACTTGGCTTTAACTTTGCCGACCTTGCCCGGAAACTGAATAAACCCATCAAGTACCTTGACATTTTGAGGATACTGAATCGATTGCTTACCATGCTTTGACTTGTAGCGCGGGAACCTACCACGACCTGCAAAAAAGTTTTTATAGGCGGTTGTGAGGTTGAGCGTTGTTGCTTGCAAAACTTGGCTGTAACATTCAGACAACCAAAGTCTTTCTTCGGTTTTCTTGAGTTTTGGTAAAAAGGCATTGAGTGCTGACTGACCAAGGCTTTTACCCGTTTCTTTATAAGTCTCAATTGACTTATTTAGACCATAGTTCCACCACCATCTGGCACAGCCAAAGTGCCCAGACAGTAGGGCTTGTTGCTCTAATGTTGGATAAAGTCGAACCTTGATAGCAGTATGCAGCATCTCATTGCCTCCTTACTGTATTATAAACATTTCAGTAAAATATCTACAAAAATAAAGATTTGGAGATTTCCGTACCTACAATCTCCCTGCCTTTCATCCCACCGAAGACACTGGGTACAGTTATAGCGGGGGACAACAGGAGCGAGGAGTTAAAAAAACACGGCATTTTGTGAGTCCCGTTTCAGCATAAAATCTTAAAATATTTTAAAGCTGTCCCTAACAGGCGTCAGTTAATAACTACGGCATCCAAATCATTATGACTATTGGCTACCTCGCCCTCGTTCTCCACGCCCACTTGCCCTTTGTTCGCCACCCCGAAAGCGACTACGTTTTAGAAGAAGAATGGCTGTTTGAGGCGATCGCGGAAACCTATATTCCCCTGCTGCAAGTCTTTGAAGGGCTCAAGCGCGACGGCATCGACTTTAAAATTACCATGAGCATGACGCCGCCCTTGGTGGCAATGCTGCGCGACCCCTTGCTGCAAGACCGCTTCGACGACCACTTGGCTAAACTCGAAGAATTAGCGGATCTCGAAATCGAACACAACAGCGGAAACGGGCACCTCCGCTACTTGGCAGAACATTACGCCGCCCATTTCTCTCAAGTCCGCAACTTTTGGGAAAAGTACGATCGAGATTTAGTCAAAGCCTTCAAAGAACACCAAGATACCAACAACCTCGAAATCATCACCTGCGGTGCCACCCACGGCTACCTACCGCTGATGAAAATGTACCCCGAAGCAGTTTGGGCACAAATTCAAGTAGCTTGCGACAACTACGAAGCAAACTTCGGCCGCCGACCAAAAGGCATTTGGCTGCCCGAATGCGCCTACTATGAAGGCTTAGAGCGGATGTTAGCCGACGCAGGCCTCCGCTACTTTCTCACAGACGGTCACGGCATCCTCTACGCCCGCCCGCGTCCCCGCTACGGCAGCTACGCCCCAATTTTCACCGAATGCGGAGTCGCAGCCTTCGGCAGGGATCACGAATCCTCGCAGCAGGTTTGGTCTTCCGAAGTCGGCTATCCAGGGGCAGCCGAATACCGCGAATTCTACAAAGATTTGGGCTGGGAAGCTGACTACGATTACATTAAGCCCTACATAATGCCCAACGGCCAGCGGAAAAATACCGGGATTAAATATCACAAAATCACCGGTCGCGGATTGGGTTTAGGCGATAAACAGTTGTACGATCCATACTGGGCAAGGGAAAAAGCAGCCGAACACGCCAGCAACTTTGCTTTCAACCGGGAACGCCAAGTCGAACACCTCAACGGGATTATGCAGCGTCCGCCGATTATTGTTTCGCCTTACGACGCCGAACTTTTCGGTCACTGGTGGTACGAAGGGCCTTGGTTCTTAGATTACCTGTTCCGCAAGAGTTGGTACGACCAAAATACCTACGAGATGACGCACTTAGCCGATTATTTGCGGGGAAATCCGACTCAGCAAGTGTGCCGCCCGTCTCAGTCTAGCTGGGGTTTCCGGGGTTTCCACGAATATTGGCTCAACGATACCAATGCTTGGATTTACCCGCACTTGCACAAAGCTGCGGAACGGATGATTGAGTTGGGAAGCATGGAACCTGCGGATGAATTGCAGTGGCGCGCTTTGAACCAGGCGGCGCGGGAAGTGCTGCTAGCTCAATCTTCTGACTGGGCATTTATCATGCGTACAGGGACGATGGTGCCCTATGCAGTGCGCCGGACTCGATCGCACTTAATGCGCTTTCACAAGCTTTACGATGAAGTGAAAGAAGGGAAAGTTGATTCGGGTTGGTTGGAGAAGGTTGAGGAGATTGATAATATTTTCCCTGAAATTAACTATCGCGTTTATCGATCGCTTTAAGTCTCGTTTCCCCTCCCATCCTGTCCCCCCAGCCCTGCTTAAGGGAGGGACAGGATGTTAATTAAAATTATAGGTGATGGGGCGATCGCCATGAGTGGAATGAGAGGGGCGATCTTTGGTTGAGAGTGTGAGTGCGATCGCTTTTTGACATCGAAAGGTCGATCGCACTTTATGTCTTTTTCTCAACGCGCAGGCGATCGCACAACACAATGTAGTCAAACAGCATTTTGAGCTGAGGAACGCTGGACAATAGAGAATTACTGGTGAAGAATTTCAACTATCTTGGCGATCGCCTCGTTCAACTTCTCAGGTTTAAGCTTACCAGCTTTATAAAGTATAATTTCTCGCTCAGCGGTAAACAAGCGATTAGGTCTAATGTTGCTAGTTTGGTTAAGTCCACCCTCACTAAAATCACTACTTTGAAGGCTAATAGCATAGCGATCGGCGAGCGTCTGGCTAGTAATTTGACAAAGAATTAGATCGTCTCCTGCCAAAGTTGCTATTACTAGAGCGTCGGCGCTTGGCTTGTGTTAAATCTGAAAATGGGAAAGGAACAACTATCACATCACCTTTTACAAATTCTGCCATGCTTCATCCTCCTCTAATCTTAACCAGTCTTTTTGCAAAGAAGATTCACTCAGCAGGCTTGCTTCTAACTTATCTTTATCATACTTTGCTTTGAGAAATTGCAGAAAATCCCAAACTTCTTCTAATATAAATTCGGGGATATTATCCATTTCTTTAAGGAGCAATTCTTTAGCGTTCATGTCATTTACCTATAAAGACATATTGACACTCCTCGGCCTAAAGGCACGAGGATTCTTGGATCAGCCAGTCGAACTTATCTCTGTTTTGCTACCACCAGCAAGTAGAGATCGGTCTGTCCCCCAGCGTGAATTCCGGTGTGCCCCACCGTATTTAAATTGATTTTTGTTTGCTTCAACCCTTTTGCTAGGATGTTTTTTGCGGCGTTATGGTCGCGATCTAATACCGCACCACAATCACAAATATGGGTTCGAGTTGACAGGGTTTTCTTAACTAAATTGCCACAGTTTGAACAATCCTGGGAAGTGTACTGTGGTGGAACAGCAATAACTGTTTTGCCATACACTTTTCCAAAATATTCCAAATAATGATCAAGTTTGTGACCAAGCTGCATCGCTAATTGATTTAGCGAGCTTATGGTTTTTCACCATGTTCCGCACCTGAAGGTCTTCGTAGGCTATAAAATCGTTAGATTTTACCACGCCGGGCGTCGTCTTTATGGCGAAGTCTTTACGCTGCCTACTGACTTTCAGGTGCTTTCTTCCTAACTTGTTAATCGCTTTTTTTCGGTTCTTGGAACCTTTCTTTTTCCGAGAAACTCGCTGATGCAATCTCTTCAAAGCTTTTTCGCTTTTTCTGAGATACCGAGGATTAGGAACTGTTTCGCCGTCGCTATCAGCATAGAAGTGGTTTAACCCAACGTCTATCCCAGTGGCTTTACCAGTCGGAACAAGTTCCTCTTTCCTCTCCACATTGATGCAAAATTGGGCGTAGTATCCATCGGCGCGGCGCACAATTCTGATTCGTTTAATCTCACCAGGCGCATAAAAATGCAAATCCCGACTACCAATTAACTTGAATTTTCCGGCAGCAAAGCCGTCTTTAAATGTTAGACATTTCTTGTCGGTAGAAAGCTCCCATCCCGAAGTTTTATATTCCACAGATCGGGTGTATTTCTTGAACTGCGGGTAGCCTTTTTTTCCTGGTTTCTTAGCTTTGCAATTAGCAAAGAAACGTTGTATAGCAAAAATGGCACGTTCGGCGGAAGCCTGACGTGCCATCGAATTAAGCTTGCCTGCCCATTCAAACTCTTTCGCCATCACGGCGCATTGTTTGTACAGGTCTACTAACTTAATTCCTTGATTGTCTACCCAGTGTCTAAGAGTTTTATTTCGGACAAATTGAGCCGTCCGAATCATGTCGTCTATGATTCGATATTGTTCCGCTTTGCCCTTCAACTTAAACTCTAAAACTATCATTGGAATAGTCTCTCACTTTTGCTAAAACTTTTACTTACAAGTCTGTATATTTAATAATTATTCATATTACTTATAATTAAAGCCGTCCTATAAGGACGGGGCTTTAGACCCAGTTTCTTGGTAACTGTTAATCTATAATAGCATCCTTCAGATTAGCAGCGCTCAGTTGCGATCGCTCCCAATCTTGATGAGCGACGGACAACCGCAAGCAGCCCGCCAAATTCCGGCTGACGCTCAATCCATCCTCGCTTACCTACCCGATCGCATCCGCATCGCCCTCATTACCCGCGCGGCGGCTATTGAGTATCCCATCGAAGCTGTCGTGGAAATGGCGATCGCCAGTTGTCTCGATCGACTCGCTTAGCGTTGGGCTTTGCAGACTGTAAGCCAGGGCGCGGTAAGTAGTTGCCGATCGAGACAGATTTTAACTTTTAGTTGGTAATGGCATTTTTTGGGCAAAAAGTAGAGCTAGTGCGATCGACTAACCTACTAATTCAACCCCCAGGCGATCGCTCTTTTTGATATGGAAAGGACGAGATCCTTTATTTCTATTTCTCAATGCGCGGGCGATCGCCTTTTTCTATCTGCCACAGTCAAGAGCGATTCCCTACGGGATAGCTTCGCTTCACGCATTTTTGTAATAAAATACGATACAGTAGAAGTATTGTCCAACCCTTGCCCCCATCCGAGGTAACAATGCAAATCACCTTGAGCCAAGAGCAAACCCAAGTCCTTGAAGCTTTAGTAAAGCACGGTCAATATCCCTCCCTTGAAGAAGCAATTAACACAGCCTTGCTGTTATTAATCGATGATGTTACTTTATCCGATGACGGCAACAACCCAAACTATTTAGCGTGGGTACAAGAAACTGGGAAGAAAATCGATATAGCACGAGAACAAGCACAACGGGGTGAGTTGCTCAATCCAGACGATGTATTAGCTCAACTTAGAGATAAAGTGAAAAAAGCCAGAGAATTAAGAGCATGAATCGCTTGCTTATTACGCTCGAAGCGAGTCGAGATTTATCCGAAATTTCCGATTACTTTTTGGCGCAAAGCGTGGATGCAGGAGAGCGCTTTGTGGAAGGATTTGGTAAAAAATGTCAGCAGATTGCACAGTTTCCATATTTGGGGCGATCGTATTCACAATTTTCTCCCAGTTTACGTGGTGTGCCATTGATGGGATACATCATTTTTTATCAAATAGTTGGTGATGGTATTGAGATTTTGCGCGTTATTAGTGGTTATCGTAACTTGCAGGATGTTTTCAATACTGATTGAGTAAAAGCAATGCGCTCGCTATTGTGTCTGGGAAGGTCGATCGCTCTTTTGGCATGGAAAGGGATATTGAAAAATACTTAAACTACCTGATTCCTAATCAAGATTTGTTCCAGCACACAACATCCACAATTCGCGGGATGGTGGCAATCGCACAGGTGGAATTGAACCGGGAGCAGCAAGAGAGGGAATGTTAGCGCGAGCGAGAACAAATGGAAATCGGCAGGAAGAAGGAAGACAAAGAGAAAAAGCGATCTCGCCAACTTGAGAATATCATATTTTTGTCGGAACTGCGATCGGCGGCGGACAAATCTTTTGGGTCAGCTATCCCCTAATCAAAGATACACCGATTAAATAGCAACCCGATTTTTCCCTCCCGCTTCATCCCTTCACCGCGACGATTATCTGGAGTTTGCTTTTCGGTTTAATATTCGGCCTGCTGATACTGGGTAGCCTGCCGCTGGCGAGAAAAATATCCCCCAGAATCCTGCGGCTGGTAAGAAAAATATTGCCCAGGTAAAGCGGTGCGTGAGAGTCAATAAGCTGTCGCGCCTTTAAATTGCATATTCAGGGCGGGCGGGACGCCCACCCCACAAGAGTTAGATTGTTTTTTGACAGACAATTTAAATGCAGAACAGCTTAGTAAAGGGCTGCGGTGCAATGATTTTTCACCGTCACCCACCCTACGACTGATACAAAACATTGTATTCGTAGGGAAACGGCATTCCCGCATCCTTTAGCCCAACCGAACAGGAATACAATTCATTAAACAAAAAACCGGGTTTCTGATAAAACCCGGCCACCATGAACAGAAGCAATATTAACACTGGTCAAACCTCAATTCTTTAATAACTTCATCCCCATTTTCACCTTGTCCAAAATCGTCTTCTGCGAAACACAAGTAATCAGACAAAGCTTGCCGCAATTCAAAGTATCGCGGCGGACTTCCTGAGCTTTTTCGCCGTACCAAATCTCGCGGGCGCTGGCGTTTTTCACATTACCAATCACCGGAAACTCATCGCACAATTTCACATCGCCGCGCGTATCAATCCAGTAATTTCGCAGTCCAACGCGACAAGGACGAGTTGAATCAGGAGCTGTTTCTTCGGCAAAGTGAGGAATCATCAATCGCAACACTTCATCGCTGTTCATAATCGGAGCGCCGTTCTTCTTCATTTCAATTAGCCGCTCGATTACTTGTGAAAATTCCTCCATGTCTTCTTTTTCAATCCACAATTCCTCGTATGTTTCTGGCGTCCAGCGGTTGACGGATTGGAAGTTCACCGTCGTCGCCCCAATTCCCTGAGCCCAGGTGACTATTTCCGGGAGGTGGCGGAAATTGAGTCGGTTCATTGTCGGTTTGACGTTGATCGGAAACAAGACGTTCTGTTTTTCTTGTTCTTCGCGCAGATAGCCGATTCCTTTAGAAAGCCGATCGAACAATCCGGGTTGACCCCGCAAATAATCGTGCAGTTCTGCGTTCGGCCCGTCAACGGACATATTCACATTAAAAGGACGAGCAGCGACAGTTTTGGCTGCGTTTTCCCTGGTCATGCAATAGCCGTTGGTGGTGACGCCGGCGTGAATGCCATTTTTATTCGCAAAGGCCAGCAAGTCTAGAAAACCTTTTTTAATATAAGGTTCGCCGCCGCTAAAGTTGATTGAAAATTCGCCCACAAAGTCTTTGACGCTCAAGAGGGCATTTTGCCATTCTTCGATCGTCATTTCGTCTTTATATTCTTTGAGTCGCCAATACTCGCACTGGCGGCATTTAACATTGCAGCGCTCGTTGACAATCCCGTAAAAAGTGACTGGGCTTGTCACGTCGTATCCTGTATTGATCCGCAGCGATTCGGCTACTGCACTCTTGGTGTGCTTGACGCCCAGTCTCGATAATGTTAAAGCATCCATGTCTTTTTTTCCTTACGTGTTGTTAGCTAGGTCAATTCCTCGATCCCTCTTTTGTGCGTATAATTACGCATTCCTGATTACGTATTCCTTTTGAGTACGTATGCCCCATCCTAAGTGTTGCGTTTGGGTATGGCTAGATGTTTTTGAAATATTTATAATATTAAAACTTGTAACATATTAGTATTTCCAATGTATCAAGCGAGGCTTTGTGTGAAGACATGAATTCGGCTTAATAATTGCCAAAATATATGGGCTTAAGATTGACTTTAATTAATAATTGTAATTTATATTTAAAATTGGTTAAATAACTTAATACAGTTTGTCAGTAAAACTACGTAGGCAAGCGGTATCAATAATTTATTGTTATAGTGAAATGAGTAGCCAGTACAGCAGTTAACTTCACACAAGCTTTACAATATGGGAATTTAAGTATTTACACGGCAAAAAATGGCTATAAACATGGGACGATATTTGCACGTACTGAAAATGTTCTGGGGTGCGGCGATCGCAGCGGAACTAGAATACCGAATCAACTTTGTCCTCGCGACCATCAGCAGCCTCGGAAATCTTACTGGCAGCTTGTTTGGGCTATTTTTGTTCTACCGTACCGGCTACACGTTTTCGGGCTGGAAATGGGAAGAGGCTTTAGTTGTACTCGGCATTTTTACGGTTTTGCAGGGGTTTTCGTCAACGTTTCTAGCACCTAATCTCAGCCGTATTGTCGATCGAGTCCAGCAAGGTACTCTCGATTTCGTACTCCTCAAACCCATCAGTTCCCAATTCTGGCTATCTGCAAACACAGTTTCGCCTTGGGGAATGCCAGATTTAATCTTGGGCATCGTATTGCTGTTGTATGCTGGAAACAAATTGGGAGTAGCAATCGGCAACTATTTTTTAACAGCAATACCGCTGTTCTTCGGAACTATTACTCTTTACAGTATATGGTTTATGTTAGGGGCCACCAGCATTTGGTTTGTCAAAATTTACAATGTTACCGAAGTCCTCAAAGGATTGTTAGAAGCGGGTAGATTTCCCATGGCAGCTTATCCCGCAGCTTATCGATTTTTCTTCACCTTCGTAGTTCCCGTTGCCTTCTTGACGACTGTGCCTGCAGAAGCCATGCTGGGGAGAGGTGAAATCGTTTGGATCGCAGGGGCGGGAATATTGGCGATCGGGCTGTTATTTTTCTCCCGCTACTTCTGGCAATTTGCACTCCGCTTTTACACCAGCGCTTCCAGCTAGTTAAGTAGGTAGGTAAGCGGCTGCACATCTAGATTGTCTATTATGTTTGAGAGGGAGAGGATTTGACACCTGGGGAATAGAGAAGTGAAATATACATTTTCAAGGCAAAACAGCTTATCTAAAAAATATTTTTGTCTATTTACTTAGATAGATAGTTAAATAAATGTAATATCTCAACCTATCCTTGAAATGTAAACTGGAAATAAACCACGCACAAGAAGGCAAACCAATGAAAAGAAAAAAACTGGGTAACAGTAATTTTACTATCAGCGCGATCGGTCTTGGATGTATGCCAATGTCCTTAAGCGGCCGGCCCCCCGAAGATCAATCAATGGCGGTAATTCACCGCGCCCTCGATTTGGGTGTCACCCTAATTGACACAGCAGATTCCTACTGCCAAGATCAATCTGATAAACACCACAACGAGCAGTTGATTGCCAAAGCTTTGGAACAGTACACCGGAGATACTCGCGCCGTTACTATCGCCACTAAAGGCGGCTTAATGCGGCCTCAAGGTGCGTGGACGCGCAATGGCAACCCCCACCATTTACGCAAGACAATTCGGGAAAGTTTTGAAGCATTGGGCGGCAAGGAACCGATCGACCTTTGGCAGTACCACTCGCCAGATCCCGCTTATACCATCGAAGCAGCCCTAGCACCTGCAAAAGAAGCAGTAGAAGCAGGAATGATTCGATTTATTGGATTGTCCAACTTTTCTGTAGAGCAGATCAAACGTGCCCGCGATACAGTAGAAGTTGTCTCCGTGCAGAATCAGTACAATCCGTGGCACAGACAGCCGGAATCAGACGGGGTTCTGGAATATTGCGAAACCGAAAAACTGACATTTTTTCCCTGGAGTCCTTTGGGAGGAAGCCGCCGCGTCACCAGCTTGCAAGATATGCCCGCGATCGCCAAATTAGCAGCAGAAAAAAACGTTTCAGTTTACTGTATAGTATTAGCTTGGTTGATGGCCCAATCGCCTTGCATCGTTCCGATTCCCGGTGCGACCAAAGTATCGAGTATTGAGGACTCTGTGCAGGCGCTCGAAGTTAAATTGACTGACGAGGAATTGCAACAAATTGCCGTAAGTTAAGTATATATAGCCTCTCGATCTCTCATATGAGGTACTCATGGCCTCCGTGGCCTCCGTGGCCTCCGTGGCCTCCGTGGCCTCCGTGGGCATACCTCACTTTTTTGAGAACCGCTATAGCAATCCTCGCATCATTTGTGTAATTCTTGTAGGGGCAAACCCCCCGTGGTTGCCCCCATGATGCTGGGGTAGGCACTCTTAGCACTACCCCTACATCTCATTTAGGATTGCTATATAAGGGCAAAAAAAACAATAGAACAGGCAAGATGCCTGTTCCACAAAGAGAACTTTATTGTGGGGTGGGTTGGAAAACCCGCCCTTGAAAGTGAGATTTAATGAGTAAAGTTGACATTTTTTGAGGAATTGAGTTTAATGGAAGCTAATCAAGTGAATGCCGATCGAGACGTAGCAATTGAACATCAAAACGTACCTGTCGCCCATGAAGGACTGCACAACTTTTTATACAGTTCCGACTCAGAACACAGCGCAGCAGCGACTCTTTCTGAATTAGAAAATGACGGTACGCAAGTAATCTCGATCGATACATGGCGCGATTTGGCAACTAACGCGAAAGTCGCCGGCGTTTACGCTGTAATGGACACTTCCCGCAACACTCAGTATGTAGGTTATTCGCGAAATATCCTGCTTTCAATCAACGGTCACATCGCCCAAAATGGCGCAGAAAATTGTGCTTTCCTGCGCGTGCAAACTTTCAAATTCCCGAAGCGGGAAGAAATGGAAAGTTTGCGGGATGCTTGGATAGCAGAAATTGGCAGCATTCCGCCTGGAAACGATGCTGAAAGCGAAATGTGGGCGGCTACGGTAGGCCAAGCAGCGCGATCGGCAATGTCTGCTGAGGAACAAAAAGCTTATGAGGAAAAGAAGCTGAAATTGCGTAAAGCAATGGCAGATTCTAGTCTTACCAAAGAGTTAGAAACAGCAGCCAAAAATGACGGCGAACGCGCTAAGGATTTGGAAGCGGCTGTTAACAATGATGATTGGAGTGCGGTGATTCAATCGCAAACCCAGGAAACAAAGTCCGGCGAATAAAATTAGCTGCTACATAAACTTTCCTCCGCCGTAAAGTGGACTGGAAGAGCATCAAATCCAAAGGGCGGGTTTATCTATTTCCTGAGTTACCTATAAATATTTAGGGTAAAACCCGCCCCTACTAACTAATGACTAATGACTAATGACTAAATTACTAATGACTAATTTTTCGTTCTTTAACTAAAGTCAAACTTACCCATTCACCCCGCTCATTGTAACTGCGAATCATCCGAAACCGCAAGTCAGGTTCTACCAACCAACCGGCCTCGAAAAATATAGGTTTTCTGGATTCAATCTTGACAGGTAAAGTGCAAGAACCGCCGTCAGGAAGGAGCACAACTTGCACGGGTGAAGCACCTTCGTTAAAGTGCAGAACTGAACCGTCTATGGTGGCGCTAGAAGTGATAACACTAGCATTACTGCCAAAAGTGATTTTGTGCACTAGGCGATCGCTACTTTCTAAATGCAATTGTAAATTGGTAGAAGAAAAGTCAGGAGAACGCGAATCAGGATACATTGTCACGGCCTCGCCCTCCCACTCTCCCAGCAAATCTTCAACAGTTAAAGGCGGACGTTCGGGGACATTTTTATCAAGCTGCTTTTCCCGAATTAAGATAAGTTTGGATAAATTGCCGTCGGTATTGTATGTCAGAGGGAAGCGCAACCGACGATAATTGTAGATAAAACTCAACTCGGCACCGCACTCTGAAAAAGGCGCTAGTTGAATAGTACCCTGAGAAAAAGCTCCATTCTCAAAAAATAGGATATCTCGTCCCAAACTTTGATATTCTCGAACAAGTTCGCTGACTTCCGGTTCGCCGACACCGCTAGGATTTGGGGAAAACCGACGCAGTTTCAATCGCACTGTTTTGTTGTCATTGAAGCCTTCGAGAGAAATAATGCTAGGAGTATCTTGAAGTACCTCTCCTCGCGTTGATAGCTGAGTGAAGGAACCGTGCCATTCTCCCAAGTTTTGCAGAAAGTTTTCCCATTGTGATACCATATTTTTACCTTTGGATATATGTCTAAAAATAGAATTATAACTCTGCTTACGGATTTTGGATTAAGCGATGTTTATGTGGGAGTGATGAAAGGTGCGATCGCCCAAATTAACCCGCAGTTAAAAGTCATTGACATTACGCACCAAATACCCTCTCAAAATATTGCGGCGGCGAGGTTTTGTTTGATGACTGCTTTTGCTTATTTTCCGCCGGAAACCGTACATATTGCTGTCGTCGATCCGGGGGTGGGAAGCAAGAGACGGCCTGTTGCGATTAAATGTGCTAATTGCTTTCTTGTCGGGCCGGATAACGGGTTGTTTAGCGGGGTGTTGAGTCGGGAAAGTGCGAGATCCTCTGTCGAACTCACGAATTCTCAATACTGGCGCACACCTCAACCCAGCAGCACTTTTCACGGTCGCGATATTTTTGCAGCAGCGGGCGCTCACTTGGCCAACGGGGTGGCGTTGGAAGACTTGGGAGGGGCGATCGACCCTGCAAGTTTAGTAGAGTTAGAGATACCAAATTGTGCCGTTACAGCCACAGGTGCAGCAGGCTGCATTCAATATGTCGATCGCTTTGGCAATCTAATTACTAATATCCCGAATAATTGCATTATAGGTAACAATTGGTCATTGACAATTAGCAATAGTTCTGATGCAATTCGCATCCCCAGCGGTAAAACCTACAGCGACACCGAACCGGGCGATTTAATTGCCATAACTGGTTCTGACGGTTGGGTAGAAATTGCCGTTAATGGCGGCAGCGCTCAATCTGTATTAAAATTGGAATGCGGAGCGATCGTGCAATTACTTTTTGAAACTAACAATTAAATAGGACTTATAGCCTTTCTCAGTAACATGAGGTGCTCTCGCGGGCATAGGGCATAGGGCATAGGGCATAGGGCATAGGGCATAGGGCATAGGGCATCAGTTGTGAGCGGTGTGTACCTCATTTTATTGAGAACCGCTATACGCATGGGTGCTCGGAAACCTGGTTTTTTACGAAAAAACTTTGTTGTAACCAGCAGATGCGGTGAAAAACCCGGTTATGAAGGCGGAGTGCGTAAGTCATAGTTTTTTTCGATCGATTACTTTTTCGGCAAAATCCACAATAGTTTGGCGATATTCGGGATTATTAAAAAAAGCATCTCCATTATTGTGCCTAGCATTAGGAACTAGCAAAATTTTTTTATATTCAGGAGAACTAGCATATAACTTTTTGCTCATAGTAGCAGGAACAAAACGATCGGCAATCCCGTGAACAAACAAAATCGGCATTCGCAGTGATTTGACCTTAGCCAGAGAATCAAACCTTTGCGTCAGCAACAACCGCACCGGAAAAAATCGCATATAAGCATTATTTTCCACCATATCCACCATAGAAGTAAACGAATTGTGGACAATCAAGCCAGCAGCTTCTGGATGCCTGATTGCTAACTCAATAGCAACAGCACCTCCCATTGAATGACCGTAAAATAAAATTTGGCTAGGCAACAATTGCCGCTGCTTAACTAAATAATTATAAGCAACTTCAGCATCTTCATATACTTGTGATTCCTTCGGAAAACTGCCTTGACTGCGGCCGTAACCCCGGTAATCAATCAGCAATACAGAAAAACCCAATTGCCGAAAGCGGTAAGATTGACTGATATTCGCACCGATGTTCAAACCCCTGCCGTGCAGGTACAATAAAGTTCCTAATGATTTTCGATTTGCGGCGGGCAGCCACCAACCGTGAAGTTTTTCAATTTTGCGCGATCGACCCTTAACTGGCAACCAAACTTCTTGGTAAGGGATGTTAAAAGCATCCGGTGTTTTGGCGATTGTAGGTGTTGGCTGAAAGATCAAACGAGTTTGCAGAAAAAACAAGAGTATACAGGAAGCAATGTAGGCGATCGCCCAAATCTTTCCTATTAAAAATAGCAACTTCAAACAATGTCTGTATCTATTTTGTATTTCGAGCATTGTGGTAACTCAAATAAAATTTTGGCTGTTTAGCCAAATTAAAAACAATAATTATTAACTTCAAAAACTAGCCTATTTTGAGGTAAAATCAATCCTGATGCTTCCTCAGTTAACAATTGGTTGTATATTGTATCCGCTTGCCCAAAAGATTCTTGAGGCAAAAATCTAAATATTGATGCAGCAACATATTGTTTTTCTTTTTCAAAGCTTATCCAGTTTCTTGATAATTCTTCTGCTGCAAAACCCGTAGTATTAGAACCAGAAAAAATATCTACTACCAAGTCTCCCGGTTCAGTAAGAAAATTTATAAAAAATGACGGTAATCTTTGGGGAAAACGTGCCGGATGCGCCTTAACATTAAACTCTTTGCACCAACGCAAGTATTGAGAATTACTTTCAGAATTAGAAATTTCTAGCAAATTAGATGGAATAGCACCTCCATTATCTTTGGCAAATCGATCGCTAATATTGTGACCGGAAGGACGTTCTTTGGGCGTGTAAAATTCATCAGCATTTTTCAAAAGTTTTTTCATTCTCTCAGAATACTCTACTTTGACTTTAGTAATATTCGCTTGAGGTTGATTCGTTTTGGAAAGCCACCAAACAGTATTCACAGAATCTTTTGCCCGGATTTTCTTTTTATTCACCCACTCTATAGGAGATGGAAGTTTTGAAGGATTAAACCAGAAAAACTCTTGAGCAAGTTTAAATTCATATTCGTCACATAACCTAATAAGTACGCGGTAATTATACAGCGACCGTACAGGTATTCCTTTCTGATAAGCACCTCCAAGGTCTATAACAAAACTTCCAGTATCCTTAAGAACTCTTTTAATTTCAGGAGCAAAGCCCAGCAGCCAATCAACATATAAATCTTGATCCTCATTTCCATAACTCTTTTGGCGTTGCAATGCAAAAGGAGGGGATGTAATCACCAAATCTATAGAATTGCTAGCAAGACTATTCAGGAGATGAAGAGAATCTCCCAAATAAGATTGACCGTATTGGGTGGTGTAAATTGGAGCGGGCAAAATGTTACTCATGCTTAATTTAGATTAGTTTAAGGTACAAAAGACACAGCCTACTGTCATTATATCAAAATCCGTACTCTCAGTGTTACTAAATCCGTACTTTCAGTTCGTTGTTTTGTGTATAAATTCTTCGTACCATTCAAAAAGCGAACTTTCAGTTCGTTTTTATGAATTGTGAGGGGTATGAATTACAAAGAAGCCAGACAACAATTTGCAGTCAAGGTAAGTCAGTTACGCAGAGAAAAAAGGATGACACAGGACGAGTTAGCAGAACTCATAGACAAGACTACTGACTATATCAGCTTATTGGAACGCGGTGAAAGATCGCCATCCTTTGAAGTTATTTTCGCTCTAGCTGAAGCGCTCGATGTACCCGCTACTTATTTAATCAGTTTTAGCCAAAGCGGCGAAAGTACAGCTCTCATTAACACCCTAATAGCTGAACCAGTTTCTCCGTCAGTTGTAGAGCCTGTTGAAGAGGCTGTTACCACGGAAGCAGAACGCATTTCAGATGCTAAACGGCTAGAAAATGCTATGAAAAGCATCCAAGAATTGCAAAATCTGGCTAGTGAATATGGTATTGCGGATATTTTTCAAGATAACGGGGGAAAGACTTTACAGTTATTAATTCTTTTAGGGCTGCGGATATCGCCTGGACGTGAAGGAAACGATGCTATTGATGCTGAAGGAAAAGAATACGAACTTAAAACAATAAATATTGCTCTCAATAGAAGCGGTGGGGTCACTACTCACCATCATTTGAATGAAATTATACTTGACAAGTATCGCCGAGTAGAAGCTTGGTATATTGGACTGTATGAAGGCATAACTCTCAAAGAGATTTATAAACTTACACCTGAAATGCTGGAACCTAAATTTAAAGAATGGGAAGAAAAGGTGAGGCTAAGAAACGAGCCGCTAAACAATCCTAAAATTCCCTTAAAGTTAGTAAAAAAAGGGCAACTTGTCTACTCTTATAGTAAATAATAGTTGCCCGATAGTGTTTAAAGGGGATTAGGTTGTGTTTGTGTAGAAACGATAGCTTGCCTACAGGTAGCGATTTTTACCCTCAAGCTACCACGAAATTAACCAACTTTCCAGGCACCACAATTACCTTTTTAATCTCCTTACCTTCAAGGTGACGCTTAGCCAATTCAGACTCGCGAGCAAACTTTTCCAACGCAGCTTTATCAGCACCAGAAGGCACTTGAATTGTGCCTCGAGTTTTGCCCATAACTTGAATTACCAGCGTAATTTCATCGGTAATTAACGCAGAAGCATCCACACTCGGCCAAGTTTGCGTATGCACCGATTCACTGTTACCAGTATTGTGCCACAATTCATCAGCAATATGCGGCGCAAAAGGCGCTAACAAGCGAATCAAAGTGTTAATTCCTTCTGCATAAATTGGCGAATCTTTACATTTAGCATCATTCAAAGCATTGCTGAGTTTCATCATTTCCGAAACAGCAGTATTGAACTGATAATCGCCCTCCAAATCTTCGCTCACTTCCTTAATTGCAGTGTGAATCGCCCGCCGCAAATCCTTCTCAGGTTTACTTAAAACCTCTTTCTCCCCCCCTTGCGAAGGGGGGGCAGGGGGGGGTGCACCAAACTCTGTAACCACGCGCCAAACGCGATTTAAAAAGCGAAATTGCCCTTCCACATCAGCGTCGTCCCACTCCAAATCCTTCTCTGGGGGCGCTTTGAATAAAATAAACATCCGCGCCGTATCTACCCCATATTTGCCCATAACTTGCAAGGGGTCAACGCCATTGTATTTTGATTTGGACATCTTCTCGTAGAAGACTTCCAAAGCTTCGCCAGTTTGAGGATCTTTGGGATTTGTGGGGTCTATATCTGCTGGGGGAACGTATTTGCCAGTAACAGGATTTTTATAGGCCATTGCTTGCACCATGCCTTGAGTTAACAGGCGTTTAAATGGTTCGTCACAATTGATCAAACCCCGATCGCGCAAAACCTTGGTAAAGAACCGCGAATACAGCAAGTGCAAGATTGCGTGTTCGATGCCGCCGACATATTGGTCTACGGGCATCCAATCATTTGTCTTTGCCGTATCGAAGACTTGCTCTTGATTTTGAGCATCGGGATAGCGCAAGAAATACCACGAAGAATCTATAAAAGTATCCATCGTATCTGTTTCCCGCTTCGCCGCAGTCCCGCAACTCGGACAAGGAACGTTTACCCATTCTTCCATCTTTGCCAAGGGCGAACCTTTGCCAGTAAATTGTACATTTTCCGGCAACAATACGGGCAAATCCGATGCGGGTACGGGTACTGTCCCGCAGGTGGGACAGTGAATTACGGGAATCGGAGCGCCCCAATAACGCTGTCTAGAAATCAACCAATCTCTCAAGCGGTATTGGATGCGGGCTTTGCCATAACCTGCATTTTCGGCATGGTGAATAATCGCTGCTTTGCCTTTAATTGAATCCATGCCGTTGAAGCTTTCGGAATTAATCATAATTCCTGGTTCGGTGTAAGCTTCGCTCAATGGCAGCTCATCATCATCCACAATTACTACTTTAATTGGCAGTTGATATTGATTGGCAAATTTGAAATCTCGCGTGTCGTGGGCGGGTACTCCCATAACTGCGCCGGTGCCGTATTCGTACAATACATAATCGGCAATCCAAATGGGAATTTCTTCGCCGTTGAAAGGGTTGATTGCTTTGCCGCCTGTGGGGATACCGCGCTTTGGTTTGTCTTCGGCTGTGCGATCGATCTCGCTTTGGGCGGCGACTTCTTTGATGAAGGTTTCTACGGCCGCTTTTCTGTCTGCGGTTGTCACGCGCTGAGTTAGTGGATGTTCCGGCGCTAAAACAAGGTAACTGACGCCGTAAACTGTGTCTGGGCGAGTGGTGAAAACAGCGATTTTTTCATCCATTCCGACAATCGGAAATTCTAAGTAAGCGCCGACTGATTTGCCGATCCAGTTAGCTTGCATTAATTTGACTCTTTCTGGCCAATCTGGCAATTTGTCTAAGTCGTTTAATAACTGTTCGGCGTAATCGGTAATTTTGAGGAACCACTGCCGCAATAATTTGCGCTCGACTTTGGCACCGGAACGCCAGGAACGTCCTTCGTTATCTACTTGTTCGTTTGCTAAGACTGTTTGGTCGATCGGGTCCCAATTAACTGCCGCTTCTTTTTGATATGCTAATCCTGCTTCTAAAAATTGTAAGAAAATCCATTGAGTCCACCGATAATAATCGGGAGAACAAGTTGTAACTTCTTTTGTCCAATCAAAGGAAATGCCGAGACGGCGAAATAAGCCTTTCATTTGGGCAATATTTTCATACGTCCATTTTGCCGGGGGAATTCCGCGCTCGATGGCGGCATTTTCTGCGGGCAAACCAAAAGCGTCCCACCCCATCGGATTCAATACCCGATAGCCTTGCATTCGCTTGAGTCTGGCAATTACATCAATAATTGTGTAGTTGCGGACGTGGCCCATGTGCAGGTTTCCCGACGGGTAGGGGAACATGGATAAGGCATAAAATTTAGGCTTTTGGGTATCTTCTGGCATCTGGTCTAAGTTTTGCTCAGCCCATGTCTGCTGCCATTTTTCTTCTATGGATTGGGGGTTATATCTGGAATCCACAACAATTGCTCCGTGCAGGGTTTAGTAATGTTTGCTTCAGTATTTTTACACATTCAAGGGGCTTCGATTCTGATTTTTCTGAGCGCCAAGGATTTTGGCTCGAATATCTGTATTATATATTGTAGTATAGGTAATTTGAGCTGGGGGGCGATCGGCCAAATATCCCCGTTCGCCCTGAAAAAAGTAAATAACTGCTATCCCCAGAAACCCGATTTCTTTGACAAACCGGGTTTATTCTCCTAGTTCGAGCTTAGATGCTATCAGGATCGATGTTCAATTCGCGCAGTTTGGCGGCTAAACGTTCCGCTTTTTGAGCTTCTTGTTCGGCCCGCTGCGAGGCTTCTTCTGCGCGCTGCGAGGCTTCTTCTGCACGCTGAAATTCTTGTTCGGCGCGCCGTCGCTCTAATAGCCGCTCTGCATTTATTTCGGAATAGGAAAGAAACTTTTCTCCATCAGGGCGATAGATTTCTAACCCTTCTTCTGGCAACTCAAACCGCACTCCCAGTCTGGGACTTATCCATCCCTCCATCGGTTCAATCGGTTCTAAGATTCCTTCAATTCTTTGCCAACCTTCTAACTGATTTCTTTCTGGATCGTAAAGGTAATACTCCTCGACTCCATAACGATAGTAAAATGAAAGTTTCTTGTTCATTTTTGTGTTACTATCGTTGTGGGAGCGAATTTCAAAGACGACTTGGGGAGCAATATTATCTTCGCGAGATTGTATGTAGGAACGTCGCTCGCCTTTTGGTCTACCAAATATCACCATCGTATCCGGCGCTTGAGAAATATCTGGTCTACCTTCAACCGGATACCAAAGTAAATCGGCGGCTACAAACACGTTGGGATCATCTTCAAACAGCGATTCGCAACCTTCTTTGATTGTGACAATTAATTTGTATTGTATTGTGCTGTCTGCCATTGGTTGACCGTCGCTGGATGGATAAATAATTTCTTCGGTTGTGACTTGCATTGTGGTTGTCTCCGAGAAGTATATGAGCTTAATTATACTATTGTTTGAACCCACTATTCGAGCCTAAAATGGCAATGCCATTTCCCTACTGACCTAATATTCAAAATAGGAAACAGCGGCGCTTCAAAGCTGCTTGCAAAAGAGTGTTATACAGTTTTTCCTTAACAGTATAAGCTCCGAATCTTTCCAAGTGCGGATTGTTCATTTGAGCATCGAACATCAGATAAGATCGATCGCGCAATCTCTCCACCAACTTCACCATCGCCACCTTAGAACCATCGGGAATTCGGTAAAACATCGACTCCCCAATAAACGCACCGCCGATCGACAATCCGAGAATACCGCCCGCCAATTCGTCCCCGCACCAAGTCTCGAAGCTGTAAGCCCAACCGGCCTCATACAAACCCCAGTAAATCTTCTTGAGCTCCTTAGAAATCCAAGTCGTTTCGCGATCGGCACAACCCTCAACCACCGCCCCAAAATCGCGGTTCACAGCCACCGAAAATCGATTTTGATTGATTTGGCGACGCAGGGATTTCGGATAGGTAAATCTTTCATCCAGGGGAATCAGCGCCCGCTGTCGGCTGGAATACCACCCCAAACTTTCCTCGCCGTCATTTGCCATCAAGAAGTAGCCTTGGGCATATCCTTGTATAATTGTCGGTATATCATATTGCATATATTTATCAGTTGTCATTTCTCAGTTAACTTTTCAAAGTCAACATTAGCAATTAGGAATAATCATGTCTGAAACCATTGAACCTATTACCTTACCGCCCGCCAAAAACCCCGAACAAGAAGGCCAATGGCTCCAACAAACGCTGCTGGCATGGCTAGACTCCGAGTTTATCCCAGAAGCAGCCAACCAGCAAATAGCTAAAAGAGCTGCCCAAATCTATGTTCGCCAGCGTATGGAAGGCGAAAATGACGTGGGCAGCCTCGTAATTGCGATCGTCACCGAAATGCAGGCCTATGATTTTTCTAAAAGCTTCTACGGCGAATTTGCGATCGCCAATGCCGTCAGCGACTTGTTACTCGATAGTCTAGGCATCGATAAATGCTGTGGCCAGTGAAGCAAGAAGGAGGAAAATTTAACTCATAAGTCTGAAACAAGAATCAACCCCAAACATAATCTTGCCGATTATTTATAAGTTTTTTTTCCTTCTTCCTTCTTCCTTTTTCTTTAGAATAAATCTCCAGAAACACGACAATTTCAGAAAAACATCATCCGTGTATCCGTGTCATCATCCGTGTCGTGCCTTCCTTCTTTCTTCGTGCTACCAGCTAGACTTCACAACACCGGGCAAAAGACCTTCGTGAGCCATTTCTCGCATCATGTTGCGAGACAGTCCGAAGTCACGATAGTAACCTCTGGGGCGTCCAGTTGCCCAGCAGCGGTTCCGCAAGCGAGTCCGCGAACTGCTGCGGGGTAGCTGTTGTAGTTGGCGGTGAATCGCCATTTTGTCCATCTGATTGGTAGCTTGGTCAAACTGGTCTTTCAGGTCTTCCCGCTTGTCGGCGTACTTGTCTACGAGTCTCTGGCGCTTTTTCTCGCGCTCGACCATGCTCTTCTTAGCCATAATCTGTTGATATCCTTAGATTAATCACAATCTACTATTTTACTATATTTTTGTCATTTTGGATCTCTTTTATTTGAATTATTTCTTTTGTCAACAAGATTTTTAGCAACAGGCAAGATGCCTGTTCCACAATAAATTAACATTTTTAGCAACAGGCAAGATGCCTGTTCCACAATAAATTAACATTTTTAGCAACAGGCAAGATGCCTGTTCCACAATAAATTAACATTTTTAGCAACAGGCAAGATGCCTGTTCCA
>NZ_JAUBTT010000052.1:0-20905 GCF_036705125.1 Microcoleus sp. B7-D4 | reverse complement strand
TTTAGCAACAGGCAAGATGCCTGTTCCACAATAACTCAACATTTTTAGCAACAGGCAAGATGCCTGTTCCACAATAACTCAACATTTTTGTGGTACAGGCATCTTGCCTGTACTTAACCTTGGTGCAACACCAAACTATTAGCAGAAGGACACAAATCTGCAAGTTCGCAAATATTGCAAGCCGGATTTCTCGCATTACAAACTGCCCTGCCGTGATAAACCAACCGAATCGACCAATTTTCCCAATCCGGCTGCGGCAACAATATCATCAAATCCCGCTCGATCCTTATAGGATCGGTATGTTCGGTCAATCCCAAACGCTGAGTCAAACGTTTGACGTGAGTGTCTACCGTCACCCCCATATTAATACCAAAAGCGTGGGCGAGAACGACATTAGCGGTTTTGCGGGCAACTCCGGGCAATTCTAGCAGCAGTTCCATCCGCTGCGGCACTTGATTGTTAAATTTATTGACGATCGCCTGACAAGCACCTTTAATATTTTTAGACTTATTCCGGTAGAAACCAGTCGATCGCACCAGACTTTCGAGTTCTTCTAAATCAGCATTTGCCAAAGCCACCGCATCGGGAAAGCGCTCAAACAAAGCGGGCGTTACCAAATTTACTCGATCATCCGTACACTGAGCCGAGAGAATCGTCGCCACCAGCAACTGCACGGGAGTTTCGTAGTTGAGAGTGCAAGGAGCTTCTGGATAGAGGCGTTTGAGGCGAATCAGAATTTCGAGTGATCGTTGTTTTAAACTTAACTTTTTAGTCATTAGTCAGTAGTCATTAGTCATTAGTCAGTAGTCATTAGTCAGTAGTCATTAGTCATTAGTCATTTGTTATTTGTTTTTAACTTCCAGGCACGACCGGGGAACCCATAACCAGAGGTTCTGCCTCCCTTGCGTCGGAAAAAAAGGAGAGGGGAAAATAGGAAAATAGGAAAACGGAAAACTAGACATAATTCTTCCTTCTTCCTTCTTCCTTCTTCCTTCTTCCTTCTTCCTTTACTATTGCATCAAAAATCGAAAATCTATCCCAGCCAAATTAGCTGTATCGCGAATAATCAAGAAAATTCCCAAACCCAGCAACAACACCAAACCCGTCTGCATGACATTTTCCTGAATGCGGTTCGGCAGAGGCTTGCCCCGCACTCCTTCTATTAACAGAAAAGCTAGCTGACCGCCATCTAAAGCAGGTAAAGGCAAGATATTAATCACAGCCAAATTGATGCTAATTAACACCGCATACTGAAACAAACTCGCAGCATCCGATTTGGCAATCCCTGCACCAATCGCCACAATCGCCACAGGCCCGGACAACTTGTCGGCAGTCTGGCTGAAATTGCTAAGTAACTGGCCGAAGCCTTGAACCGTCAGCACCACAATCCGCTCAAATTCTGTAGCGGCCTTGCTAAACGCCTCTACAAATCCGGCCCTCTGCCGCACGACAGTGCCGTTAGAAGTTAGCTGCACGCCAATGCGACCTTTGCCGTCGGGCGACTCTTCAGGAGTTACTGTCACCACAAATTTTTGTTCTTGGCGCTGAATTTCCAACGCTAGGGGTTGGTTGGGATGATCTTGGATTGCTGCGACCAATAATTTGACTGCTTCGCCGGAAGCGCCCAATTCCTTGCCGTCAACAGACAGAACAACGTCGCCCGATCGAATTCCCGCTTGTTTCGCGGCCGAACTGACTTCTGCGGCGACTTCCGGGACTTTAACTCCCGGTAGGTAGTTCATTTCTGCCGCGCCGACAGTACCCAATTGCACCACCAGCAGGAAGTAAGCAAAAATTAAGTTGGCAATTACCCCTGCGCTAATGACGATCGCCCGATCGAGCACGGGGCGATTTTTGAGCAAATTCGGGTCATTTGGCGGAATTGTACTGTCTGGATCGTCGTCCGGGAAACCCACGAAACCTCCCAGGGGAAAGGCGCGAAGGGCGTATTCAGTTTCCGGGCCTTGGTACTTCCAGAGGATGGGCCCGAAACCGATGGAGAAGCGGTTGACGTGGATGTGTTGAAGTCTCGCCGCCAGGAAGTGGCCGAGTTCGTGAACGACAATCAAGATACCTAAAACTGCGATCGCTGCCAAAACTGACATGAAGGATTCCACTAACACTTTTACTGGACTTTGATTTATTTTAATATCTTTTTAATATCGGTGGCTTCGGAGGGGCAATTTTCAGTCAAACTGGAAGGTGGTGTTTTTGTCGGAAGTCCCGGCTGCTGCGATCGACCCGACGCTGGCAAACCGATCGCGCGATCGTACCTGAGTTTACCTCTAAAACCAATTCCCATTACCAATTCCCTATTACAAATTCCCCATTACCAATTCCCAGTTACCAATTCCGCATTATGAAAGACACTTCTTTGAATATTATCGCTATTTCTATCTTTGCCATCACCATTTCAATATTGTTGGGGCCCCTATTCAACTTGCCAGAAGCCGTACCTGCGATCGCCACTTTTTGCCTGTTGGGGCTTGCTACCCTTGACAGTTTCCAGTGGCAAGGTCAAGGCGGTACTATTTTATTAGATTGGCTGGGGGGAACTTCCAAACAAAAGCGCGATCGTATCCTTCACCACGAAGCCGGACACTTCCTAGTCGCGTACCTGTTGGGAATTCCCGTAACCAGCTACGCCCTCAACGCTTGGGAAGCATTTAAACAAGGTCAAACAGCCCAAGGCGGCGTCCGATTTGAAGACGAGCAATTAGCATCTCAACTCCAAACTGGCACTCTTTCTGCCCAACTTTTAGACCAATATTGTACCGTGTGGATGGCCGGAATAGTCGCCGAAAAATTTGTTTACGGCAGCGCACAAGGAGGAGCAGAAGACCGCACCAAAATTAGTGCAATTTTAACACAACTGCGCCGTCCAAGTTCCGAGATTCAACTTAAACAAAACTGGGGTTTGCTGCGAGCAAAAAACCTTATCGAAAGCCACAAATCAGCTTACGAAGCCCTAGTACCAGCAATGGAAAAAAGAGCAACTGTTGCCGAATGCTGCGACATTATTCAGCAAAATTTATAGGAGAAAAAAGATTACGCACTCTTGCCTTCTAAACCAGGTTTCTCTGTAGATTTATCACAAAGACAGGACTTACGCACCGCCTCAATATATAGTGTTTTGTAGGGGCAAACCCTCCGTGGTTGCCCCCATACCTGGAATGATTGCGTAAGTCCTAAAAGACAAAAAATTTGCGTAGAAACTGAGTTTAAGAGCGTATTATAGGGATTAAAAATTCATGTCAGAACCCAATATTTTCCCAACTACACTGCAAACAGCGAACCCAAATACAGAAAAATTGTTGTGGCTGTTCGGTTTTCGGATCGACCCCGGCACCGAAATACCAAATCTATATACTCTAATTGTCTATGGAGAACAAGAGCCGCCCTTAGTAGCCGGCGGTCAACTTGTATTTTTTACCCGTCCAGAACTAGCGATTAACGCTCTCCAATTGTGCAATATCGATGTCAGCGAACTGGGAAAGCCACCCACACAAATAGACGCTATTTGCGACATTGCAGAAACGCTGTACTTGCTCGATGCCGAAGATTTTGACGAGTCAGCTACTATCCTCAACTGTTTAAACGCGCTTTTCGATTTAGTGAAAGCTACTTTAATACCGATGCCAACTGAATACAAGCGCATACTTTATGATTTTGCAGACCATTTGAATATTGAGGAAGAGTTTGCAAGTTTTTTAGACGCAGAAGATATTCAGCGATCGGAAATTGTCAATGCCATTTTGTGGTGTGTGGGAGCAATTACAGCTAAATCTAGATTGCTGACATAGCAATTTTAGTTGGGGATTTTAGATTGGGGATTTTGGATTTAAAGTAGTCCGGGACTCTACCAAAGAAACCGGATTTTTTACCATTGTTAAAGTCTCTCATCGAGTATTTTGATAAAAAACCCGGTTTCGGCCAGGGCTGTTTCGGGGCAACCGGGCGTGGGATTGCCCCTACGCAAAACCAGGCTTTTGTAGGGGCGGTGCCCCCGTGCCCGCCCCCACCCACAGATGATTTCATGGACATTTCAGGCATCGGGGCAACCACGGGGGGTTTGCCCCTACAAGAAAATGAAACCGCCCTGCGGTTTCGGCCTCTAGGACTATAGATAATATCGCCAAAGGAAATGGTGCCATGACTGTAACAGATTTACGCTTGTGGACTGTAGACGAATACCGCCGCATGACCGAAACTGGCATTCTCAATCCCGATGAACGAGTAGAATTAATTGACGGGCAAATTATTTCAAGGAGTGCAAAAAAGCCTCCCCACGCAGCAACTAATCTCTGTGCAGCCGACTATCTAAGAAGTCTGCTGGCAGGACTTGCTTTAATTCGCATCCAAGACCCGGTTACTCTAAGTATAAATTCAGAACCAGAACCCGATATTGCTGTAGTGCAAATTGACCCTCGGCTGTACCAAGATTTTCATCCCGCACCAGACAATATTTTCTTATTAATAGAAATAGCTGACACGACTTTAGAAACAGACCGCAAGCGGAAAGCACCGGCTTATGCTAAAGCGGGAATTACTGATTATTGGATACTTGATGTTAACACGCGGCAAGTTTATGTTTTTCGCGAACCGGGCGAGGCAAACTACGGACAAGAAACAGTATTTAATGAAGATGATGTTTTGTCAATGCTGGCCTTTCCAGAAATAGAAGTTCAGATTTCGCAACTGTTTCCTTAAGTCTGTGGGCGGCGGGTTTATCGATATCTTTAGCTACCGATCGATATTTCGGGTAAAACCCGCCCCTTGTATGGTGCTTAGCTGCTAGATTTTCGAGCTTGGGAAGTAGATTATCTGTGGCGACGCACCCTACGGTATCTACGGGTATTGTGTATATTGATATCGCTCGAATTACCACAACGTTGTAGGGGCGGGTTCACAAACCATACATAACAATGACCGACAATTTATAAAAACCCGCCCCCACCCCACCGTAAATCTGAACGTACATTTGGCTTGGAAAGTTGGGTTGGGGCGGGTTTTTGAGATTGTTTGTTTTGGGGCGATTATTGTTGGTGAACCCGCCCCAACAAATCTATCAATTACCAATTACCAATTACCCAGTCTTCAGAATAATCCCGATCGCTACAAAAAACTTAGTATTAGGGCGTAGCGCGAGTTATACTCCTACTGGAAAGACTGTGACTGCCAAAAAATCCCGACATCAAAGTTTATGAGCAACACTTCCCCGGCTCGGCCAGCCGCCGACAACCCCACAACAAAAAAACTCAGCCTCTCAACAAAATTAGCTTACGGTGCCGGCGACCTCGGCCCGGCAATTACCGCTAATGTTTTGGCATTTTACCTTTTAATTTTCTTTACCAATGTCGCTGGTTTACCGGCCGGCTTAGCCAGTAATATTTTGGTAGTTGGCAAGGTTTGGGATGCCATAAATGACCCGATTGTGGGGGTTTTGAGCGATCGTACTTCTCATCCTTGGGGCCGCCGATATCCTTGGATAATATATGGTGGCATTCCCTTCGGCATATTCTTCTTATTGCAGTGGATTGTACCTAGCACGGATCACACAGTGTTATTTTGGTACTATGTTGCGATCAGCATTTTGTTCAACACCGCCTACACGGCTGTCAATCTTCCCTACACTGCCCTGACTCCAGAACTTACTCAAGACTACAACGAACGCACTAGCCTTAATAGTTTTCGATTTGCTTTCTCCATTGGCGGCAGCATCCTTTCATTGATCTTAGCTCTAATTATCTTTCGTGTATTTGAAAAAGACCCGAATCAACAATATTTAGTATTAGGTGCAATCTGTGCAGTTATCTCTGTCTTGCCTTTGTACTGGTGCGTTTTGGGAACTCGCAAGCACGTCGCAGCCCAACTATTAGAAAACGCCGAACTAGATAATTCTACATCTTTGCCACTAAAAGAACAGTTGCAGATTGCATTTAGCAATCGCCCTTTTTTGTACGTCATTGGAATATATCTTTTTTCTTGGCTGGGAGTGCAATTAACTGCTACTATTATTCCCTACTTTGTTGTTAACTGGATGCAACAGCCACAGTACGTTTTTAGCTTGGTTGCGATCGCAGTTCAAGGCACTGCATTAATCATGCTATTTGTTTGGAGTAAAGTCAGCGAGAGATACGGCAAAAAAGCCGTATATTTTATGGGCATGAGTTTGTGGATTATTGCCCAAGCTGGACTGTTTTTCCTCCAACCAGGACAAGTATTGCAAATGTACCTATTAGCAGTCATGGCAGGTATCGGAGTTTCCACGGCTTATCTAATACCTTGGTCGATGATACCGGATGTGATCGAACTCGACGAACTGCAAACAGGAGAAAGACGCGAAGGCGTTTTCTATTCGTTTATGGTACTGCTGCAAAAAATCGGATTGGCAGGGGGTTTGTGGTTGGTAGGTCAAGCATTAGAAGGAGCTGGATTTTTATCTACAGTTCCGGGACAGCCTGCACCCGTACAGCCAGAGTCTGCACTGTTTGCGATTCGAGTTGCGATCGGGCCACTGCCCACAATTGCTTTAATTGCTGGCATGATTCTTACATATTTTTATCCAATAACCCGCGAAGTTCATGCAGAAATATTGTTGAAACTGCGAGAAAGAAAAGCACAAAATCAGTAAGCCCTAATAAGGAGTAGTTGGCAATTAGTAAAAGCGAAAAATAACAATTCCCAATAGCTAATCCGGGCGATATCAATAGCAATCCTCCCATCGGGGGCCAACTCTTTTTTTATTTAACAATGTGTCATCTTCTTATGGCATCGGTTAATTCCCAAAAAAGCCCGTTGCGCGTTTACCTCAAGGATTGCTATCGTTGGCTCGGAAGACAAATCAAAGCGATAGTTTTAGTAATAGCCCCGGAACCCAGAAACCTAGTTTTTTTACTAAAATACATAAATCGCGCCACGCCATCCGCCCCGATAGAAAAACCCCGAATGCTTGAGTTGTTCGAGATGTCATCGGGGTTGAAAACACAAATTATTAAATTTTATGTCTGTCGCGCACTATAGAGAGTAGTTTGTGATATAGCTACGACGCTCTGTAAGTCTATATACTTGATCAGTCATCCAGCTCCTCAAAAAGTTTATAATTAAAAGAAGAAACAGATTTTTCTCGGAAATTGATTCGATTACTTGCCGTTCCCAAAAATCTGCTGAAGGTGGCTAATTATATCTACATGGGAAATGCAAAACCTTTTAGCCGCTCAGTTAGCGCGTAAGTTAACAAGTGCTTCGGCCGTTGACTCGGAACCGAAAAATGCCATAGAGGACAAACCAATACCAGTGCAAGTGGCGGCTGAGGTGTTACGATCAATTGTAAAAGTTTGGTAAAGTTATTGAACCCCCTGTCGCGAAGCTGAGCGACACCCGAAAAAGTTTGCTTCGCCGCCCGGAAACCCTAAATACAAGCACAAGGCAGCAGACCCCAAAAGCAGTCTGATATAACTCTCCAGCAGTTGTAAAAGAACTTTTGCCGCCGGCATAGCATAGGGATTTAGTTATTTTTGTATACTATGTGAAAGTAGTGAGAACTATTAGAAGGAAGTGGGCTCGACCAACCAATAATTTCGTGTGATATCCTTAAGCCAATGCTCAAAGTATCAACCCGAAGGCTCGCAGAAGAAAGCTGATTTTACCCACAAAATATCCAAGAGGTCAACATGGAAAGAGAACAGGACGCTCATATCGTACCAATTAGCAACCAGAGCCGACAGGTGCAGCAATTTTCCGTTGACGAGGGAGAAGAGTTAAGCGCGCAGCCTCAGAAAGGATTGAATCTAAAGCCGTTGTTGAGGACTTTTCAGCGACAAGCCCTAATCATTATTGGGATTATAGGTATAGTAGGGGCTGGAGCTGTTTATCAGATCAAGGGAGGCAAGAAAACATATCAAGCCGATTTTCGGATGCTAGTGGAACCCGTGACAACGGAGGCCAGAATTGCTGACCCCTCTGCCCTAGCCAATCGCGGCGATGGGGGGGGAGTCCCTAGTCGAGATTTTTTTAGTTTGGACTACGCAACTCAACTTCAAATTCTCCAGAGTCCTCAGATGCTGTCGGCTATTGTTAAACAAGTCCAAAAACGATATCCAGAAGTTACCGAGGAAATTCTTAAAAAAGGATTAGTCGTTTTGCGGGTGGGAGAAGATATGATGACGCTGACTAAAATTTTGGAAGTTCGCTTCATGGGGACCGATCCTAAATTAGTTGAGTTCGTTTTACAAGAAACTAAAAAGAAATATTTAAAGTACAGTCTGGACGAACGCAAGACTCGCATTGGTGAAGGTGTTATTTTTATTGAAGACCAGCTTCCGGGACTCAATAAGCGCGTAAACAAGCTGAAATCGGAGTTACAGGTGATACAGGAGCAGCAAAAGATTACCAATCCTCAAGAACAAGGCGCGCAATTAATGCAGCAAGTTCGTACCGTAGAAACTTTAGAGTTAGAAACTCAAAGGCTACTGCAAGAACAGAAAACGCTGTACGCTAACTTGCAAAAACAATTAGATTTTACACCAAATGAAGCTATTGCCGCTTCCGCTTTAAGCGAAGAACCTCAATATAAAGAGTTGCTGACCAAGGTTAAGGAAGTAGAAGGTCAGATTGCTGTAGAAACAGCTCGTTTTAAATCTGCTAACCCTATAGTGGAAGCTTTAGAGCGCAAGCGGGCAAATTTAGTAGCTTTGCTCAACCAGCAAACTGATAGAATTTTGGGGCAAAATTTAGTAGGCACCCAAGCCAATTCTAAAGTTCAGAATTTTCAAAATTCTATTCGCATAGGCTTGATTAAACAATTGGTTGATACTGCTAACGAAGTTGAAGTCTTAGAAGCTCGCCGTCAGGCAATCAGCCAAACTAAAAACAATTTAAACCGACAAGCAACAGAATTCCCCACCATAGCCCGCCGCTACAACGAACTGCAACAGCAATTAGAAGTAGCCGCCCGCACCCGCGATCAACTTTTAAGCCAGCGGGAAACTCTGCGCGTCCAAGCAGCTCAAAGCCAAGTACCTTGGGAAATAATTTCTGAACCACAGATACCGCGAGATGCTAAGGGCAACCTGATTCCAGTTGCCACGAAAGCTAAAAACAAATTTGTGATGGCAGTTGTTGGGGCGCTAGTTTTGGGTCTTGGAGCGGCTATCCTCATTGAAAAGTTCCGCAATATTTTCTACTGTGCTGATGACGTTAAAGATGCGGTTGAAGCGCCTTTATTGGGAGCAATTCCTCTTGACAAAAATGCTAGAAAATTGCAGCCTTCTATTGCTAATGCCTATGCTTATCTGGAAGGAAAAGAGGGTAATAAGAAAAAGGCTGCGGAATTTATAGAAGCTTTTGACTCTCTTTATACTAATATCCGCTTTCTTTCTTCAAATCGAACGATTAGCTCTTTGGCAATTGGTTCGGCTACAGTTGGCGAAGGCAAATCTACGGTTGCTTTAAACTTAGCTCACGTGGCAGCGCTGGCGGGTCAGCGAGTGCTGTTAGTAGACGCAAATTTCCATTCGCCCAGCCTGCACTTGCTGTTGGAACTGCCTAATGTCAAGGGATTGAGCAACTTGCTCGACAATAAAAACGAATCCAATGAAATTATCCAACGATCGCATCTAGCAGATAATCTTTTTGTATTAACTGCTGGTCTCCCGGAGCCTGGTACTGCCAGACGGCTGGCATCATCTCAGATGCAATATTTAATGGAAGAACTTCAGGCAAAATTTGACTTAGTTATCTACGATACGCCGCCGCTGGCGGACAGTAAAGATACGAATTTTTTAGCGGCGCGCACCGATGGCATACTGATGGTTGTAGCAATTCGCCAGGTTCCCTTTTCTTTAGTCCAAAAAGTTTTCAGTCAATTAGAAAATTTTGGCATACCATGCTTGGGCACAGTTGCGAATCATGCCCCTAAACGCAAGAAGTATTCAGCAGCATCGAGATCATCAGTTGTTGAAGATAAAAATGAATATTTGAATTTGACACCAGCGCCGTCTCGTATCCGCAAACTAGCTCCCAAAAAAGAGTGATACCCAACAAAGATGACCCCCAAAAAATCGATACCAACCCCCGACAGCATTCATGGAACTCCCAAAATTTTAGACTCTTGTTCAATCTCCCAGATTCGTCTGTGGAGTAAATCGAAAATCTAAAATCGTTCGACTCAGCGCGACTTGAAGCTCGCGCTTGCCGAACCTCTTAGGCCCAAGTCTAAAATCTCAAATCTCAAATCTCAAATTGACTGATGGCGGACTAATTTCCATCCGGGTTGGTAGGAAAGGTGACGATAAAATTAGTCCAGCCATTGCTGCTATCAACCTCAATTTTTCCCTGCAACTGTTCGACAAGTTTTTGAACCAAAGCTAAACCCAAACCTGTACCTCCTTGTTTCCAAGGATCTGCGTTGGGAACTCGATAAAATTTCTCAAAAATTCGAGGCAATTCCTCTCTGGAAATGGACGATTGATTGCTGAGTGTAAATTGGATTTCTGAAGCCACAGCACTTGCTTGTCGCGAATTTGTCCTTTGTCCTCCTTGTTCCCAGTCTCCGTTTTTGCACTCAACTTTCAGAAAAATTTCGCCGTTATTGGCAGTATATTTGCAGGCATTGTTGAGGAGCTCGGCTAAAATTCGTCCCAAACTAGCGCGGTTGGAACTGATCGTGGGGAGGTGGCGATCGCACTCTACTCGCAAATCCTGGTGGCGGTCGTGGGCCCGGGTGTAAAACGGGTCGATAATAGTAGGCAGCCAGATTTCTAAGTTTACTGGTTCGAGGTCGATCGGACAAGTTGCAGCTTCGAGCCGCTGCAAATCTAGCAAAGCATTAATCAAATCTGTTTCTCTAGTACATTCTGTTTCTAAAATTTCTAGATAAATCTGGCGCCGATCTGGTGTGGGAGAAATTCGCAGCATATGAATAGCCATTTTTATATTAGCTAAAGGCGTCCGCAGTTCGTGAGAAACTGTGCTGAGAAATTCATCCTTGAGGACGTTTAAATGCTGGAGTTCGTGAACTTTTTGCTGCAATTCGGCGGTGCGTTCTTGGACTTGGCGTTCGAGGTCGGTGTTGAGATTTTGGACTTGCTGATAGAGTTGGGCTTGCTGAATGGCGATCGCGATTTGAGTTGCCAGTTGCAGCAGCAAATCCACTTCCGAAGGCTGCCACTGACGGGATTTGGAACACTGATGAACACACATCATCCCCCACAAATTGCCGTCTTGCAAAATTGGTACAATCAAATAAGCTTTGATTTGCGCTTGCTGGAACCGCGCATATTTTTCGGCGCTCAAACAGGCTTGGTCGAGATCCGGAACCGCATAAATTTCCTGTTCGACCACGGAAGCAGATTCTTGCCAAATATTATGCGGCATGATTTCTCCCAAGATTGAAGGCCAATTTTCGGCAACGGATTCTGCCACTACAATGCCGTAATTACTGGGTTCTAAATGCAAGATTGCTACTCGGTCAGCTTGCAAAACTTGGCGGACTTCATCGACGCTGGCGTTGAGAATTTCTTCGAGGTTTAAGGATTGGTGAATCCGCAAAGAAATGTGAGTTAACAGCCGATCGCGCTGCAATTGTTCGTGGAGTTTTGCAGTCCGTTCCCGCACCTGCTGTTCCAGTTTGGCGTTGCGGCTTTGCAACAGTTCCACTTTTTCGGCTTGCAATTGATAAACCGACTGCTGCAACTGTTTGACAACTCGGTACATTTCGGTGGGATCGAGGACTCTGAGCAAGCTGGTCTGAGTAATAATTCCCAACAGTTCTCCGCGCCCCCCGCACACGACCAACCGCTGCACTTGTTGCTGCTGCATTTCTTTGTGCGCCGTCCATAGGGAATCGGAAGGTTGAAGAAATTGCAGGGGAGTTCTCATGACTTTTTGAGCTAGGGTTTGCTTGAAATTTAGTTCAAGAAACTGTGCCTGCACAATGTCATATTCGGTAATAATTCCCAGGGGTTGGTGAAAGGAATAGTGAAAAATGGAGGTATAGTCATCTTTGGGCTTCTCCATTGTTAATTCTTTGTTTTTTGTAATCACTACGCAACTGACTTGATGCTCTGACATCAGTTCGGTTATGGTCAGCAGCGAGGCGGTGTGGGGCGCTGTAATTGGCGTAGTCATTAATTCTGCTACCCGCCGCAATTTAAGAATGTTTGAAGGTTGCAATACTTGGCGAATTCTTTCCCGTGTCAGCACTCCTACCAAGTGCCGAAATTGATTGACGATCGGCAAATAGCGAATCTTGTGCTGGCGAAATAAGGATAAGGCGGTAAACACGTCTTGGTCATCGGATTCTGTGAGGGAGACCGACACCGGGGACATCACTTCGGAAATTGGTATTTTGTGCAGGGCTACTTTGTGCTGGTTGTCTATTGTGCCAGAAGCTATCAGCCTCACTAAGTCGGCGGGAGTTAATATGCCGATTAACAGCCCGCGACTGGGGTTGTCGGATAAGTTGCCTGTGGTAATAGTCTGCTGGTTCTGCACGACGAACACGCAGCGGGCCCGCACCTTTTCCGGCGTGGATGTTTCGGTCATCCCCCCCCGGTCTGAGGGTACAGGTGTTTTGACTAGGGGACAACTGTTTCGCAACTGACTCATCAGGGCGATCGCCACTGCTAAGGAAGTTTCTGGCCCGGCAGTGAGGGGGTAGCGATCGATCGCTTGTTCTAAGGCTGAGGAGTAAAAGGGTGGGTGGTAGAACGGCATAGTGGATTGCAGGTTGTCAGAGGGCGGCTAACGATCGGGCAAAGCCTTAGGGAACGGCAGAAACAGTTCACAAAAAACCGGGCAATACTTGACATTACCGGATTTTTTGTGGCTCTTTTCGTACAGGTGAAACCCGTACAGGTGAAACTGCAAACACCTCTATACGGTTGCTGCACTCCTCAAAGGGTGAGTTTCCGTTTACTTTTCTAATCATATTTAAGGCTGCATTCACATCAGCATTAATCAGCGTTTCATTCCCCGACCGAAACAACCCACGTTTAACTCTCTTACCCTGGTAAGACTCTTGCTTACCGACAGGCTCTAAATCCAAAAAGCTGCACTTACTTGTATAAGATTCTTCTGTAACTGTTACCTTTATTCCCACTAACTCAGCTTTGTAAGTAATCCTTTCTATGAGCGTGGATTGAGGAATTGCTACAAACGTCTGAGTCGTTTTTTTTCCTAATTGTAAATTTTGTTTCCACCCCACATTTTTGCCAATAACTAACTGCCCGATTTGATCGTTCACCAACTGCTTGACTATCAAGCTGCTGGTTTGATGAAGATAGTTTTCAACTCGCTTGTTTCGCTTAAAGGTGATTTGCTGGATTTGAGGTGTGGTATATTTCCCTTTCTCAAGTTTTGACTGTAAAAAGGCTAGGCGCTTATTGAAACCTTGATTGATTGATTTGAGATGTTTCCCATCATAGAGAGTTGGAGTAAATGTTGGCTTATTTGATGCTAAAGCGACGAGGTTATCAATCCCTAAATCTATACCTGCTATGAGTTGAGGGTTTAAATCCACCAACGTTACAGGCTTTTCATAAACAACCTCAACAACGTAGGTCGCTGTGGCAGGAACTATCCTTACCTCTATGACATCTTGGGCTTTTGTAGCAATTATTATGTCACTTTGAGATAAATGAAGTAGCCCATTATTTTTATTTTTTCCCCTTTGTCCTATCGATTGGTTATCATAAATTAACAAGTTACGTCCACAGGTTTTATGTTTGTATTTGGGAATTCGGGGGGGGGATGAAAATTGATGGATATCTCGGTAATAAGCCTTTATTGACTTTTTCCAAGCCTCCCAATCGTGAATAACTTGTTTGAGAACTTGATTGCTAATTTTAGCAGGTAAGGATTTATAGTCGGCTGTGGGTTTTAGGATGGCATATAACTGTTTTAGACTCCTGGCAGCGCCAACTTTTGACCCAGAGTTAAAAAAGTGTTGCCTCATGTAATAGTTACCATGATTGTAGAGATTTTTGGACAGGAAAGATAAGTCATCAAACTGTTTAAAAAACTGATGCTGCCGGTCTATGTAATGCCTTTCAACGACAATCATACTTTTTTGGGGGGAGAAACGAAAAGTTTTTTGTTGCTTTGTTAAGCACTGTACAATAAAGTCTAGGGATTATCCGATATAGTGTAACACCTCGCCTGTGCTTGCGACTTAAATAATAGACTTTCTAATTGATTATTTCCATTAATCTGAGCTTCAGATTAATGGAAATAATCCGCAATCTCATTCATCTCAAATACGCAGGGCGGTTTTTACGGCCTGCTTTTACCCTGAGACTCCCCTATAATCAAAATAACCCGAATGTAAAGTTTTACTACAAGATTTATCCATAATGACAACTTTAAGCTTAGAGCAAATTGCAGCCAAGTTAGAAAGCCAAAATTCCGCCGATCGAATGGTGGCTTTGGCTAACTTGCGGAATGTGCCTGCTGCAGAGGCGGTGCCTTTGATTAAAAAGGTGTTGAACGACGAAAGTTTGCAGGTGCGATCGATGGCTGTGTTTGCTCTTGGGGTCAAACCGACAGCAGAGTGCTATCCCATTCTAGTCAAATTGCTAGAAACTGACCCGGATTACGGCATTCGCGCTGACGCTGCGGGTGCTTTGGGCTATCTCGAAGATATCAGAGCTTTTGATGCTTTGGTGCGCGCTTTTTACGAAGATACTCAATGGCTGGTGCGGTTCAGTGCTGCTGTTTCTCTGGGGAATCTCAAAGATCCCCGGGCCCGCGACGTGCTGCTAAAAGCTCTCGACAGCGAGCAAGTGGTGATCCAGCAGGCGGCAATTTCGGCTTTGGGGGAAATTAAGGAAATTGGGGCGATCGATCGCATCCTCAATTTTGCTCAGTCGGAAGATTGGCTGATCCGCCAGAGGCTGGCTGAAGCTTTGGGCAATTTGCCGAGTATTAAGAGCGTTTCGGCTTTAAAATACTTAGAAAAAGATAGTAATTCTCAAGTATCTAAGGCGGCAACAATTTCTCTCGATCGTTTGTCAAAAGCAGAAGGATAACAGATACCCATACTTTTTTTGTAAGTGTTTCATTTCCGGGCTTTGAAGCCGGGGATGAAACACCTATAGCCTAATTTATTCAGCCCTCTGCTAGGTCAACCGATTGCTCAGTTCTTGAGGTGACAAAACGGGAATCGGCGACCCTGCGAATCCATTCACATCCCGAGTAACGATCGCCTCTAACTCTAACTCGATCGCACACGCTATCTGCACCGCATCTTCAAAATCCGGCAATCAAGGGCGCAATCGCTTGCTCCAGAACCTCTCGATCCACCGCACAAATTTCCATCAATGCCAAAAGTCGAGTTACGGCGGCAATCGCAGCTTCAGAACTCTTGGTTTGTCGTCCAACCACATAATGCACATCCGTAACCGTTGTCGCTGACATAAACCCTTCAACTCGCCCCGATTCAACTGCATTCAGTAAAAAAGCAGCATCCGCTACGAAAGGTTCGCCTGCCAGCATTGCATCCAGTAAAACATTGGTATCAAATAAAACTTTCATTACAGATACTTTTGCACTAACCGCTCATCCAACATTGCCTTTACTTCTGCATCTGTAGGTGGTGGCGCGTCCGTTTTCGCAATGCCAATTAAACTAGCGGCTAAACCCTTCGGTTTCACCTTCGATCGGGGTTTGGGTTGGAGCGATCGCATCAAGGCATCGATCAACTGCCATCGCTCCTCGGCAGACAACCTCAGTGCTCGGTCTTGAAGTTCGCGTAACGTCATAGTAGTTATCTTTCACAGAAAGCATTGGACAAGCAGGCAAGTATATAAATACCCCCGCTTCAAATTTTAGCGCCTCAAGTGATATAATGTTAGCTTCTTAAAAACACTTAATTTTTCGGGAGAGGGAGTTAAATGCCCTACAGTCAATTTAGCATAGAACAAATTAAGGCAACTTTCGGCATCGCCTTTTCGAGCAAGATGGGCTTGTTTGCTGACATTCCCGCAATAGAACCAAGCAGTTTTTTGCAAGAAACTTTGCAATTTAATCTGCCTTTAGCACTAGAAATTAATTCCGAGAAAGCTCGCTCCGAGCTAATTGTCGCGCCAATATTAGTTGAGATTAAAAAACGGCTCCCGGAACGGATGAGTTTATTTTCCGGTCGAGAATTCAATGTAGACGCTGCTAGGGGTTTGAGCGGTTATTGCGATTTTCTAATTAGCCGATCGCCGGAACAGCTAGTCATTGAATCCCCAGTTATCGCCTTGGTTGAAGCCAAAAATGACAACATCCAATCCGGCTTAGGACAGTGCATGGCAGAAACGATCGCAGCACAAATATTTAACCAGCGTCAAGAAAATGACATTCAGACAATTTATGGAGTTGTCACCACTGGTAGTATCTGGAAATTTTTCAAGTTAGAAGGAATTGCGATCGAGATTGACACCAGCGAATATTTTATTAATAATGTTGGTAAAATTCTCGGTATCTTAATAAATTTTATAGAGTCTTGAGTGAAACCAGAATGTATTATTTAAGCTGCTGCGTGCAAATCGCAAGTTAATATAGTTGTAGATATCCTTTAACCAAAGCCAGCCATGAATCAAGCGCCCAATCCTTTTAACTCAAATCCCTCCAATCCGCTAGACCCCTTGGAGCAAGAAGTTGACGAGCAAGGTCAAGAATTGCCGAGACAGTACCACCCGGCAACTAAAAAAACTCTGCAAAAAGTCTTTATCATCCTGGTAGTTGTTGGGGCAATTATTGGGGGAATTCTATCTATAGGGGTGATTTCACTGATGCAGAAGGCGGGACTGACAGATGTGCCGGCAAGGGTACAAAATCCTAAGTGAATGGGTGAGTTGAGCGTACCGGAAGCGATCGCCGAGCCTTAATTATAGTATCGTTCAATATCGCGCCCATGTTGGGCGAAATTAAGACGCGATCGCTCGCCTAGTCCCAAAGAAATCTTAATATTTTCATTATTTTTTTGGATGCACCTGTGTCTATACAATCCAATTCGGTGCTGCAGGGGCCCCGGCAAAAAACTGTTTCCAATAAATCCCACTTATTCTGGCTAAGAGAATGTTACTTATTGGGCTATTTATCGCCACCTTTTTTTTAGCATACTGCAATGGTGCTAATGATAATTTTAAAGGCGTGGCGACACTGTTTGGCAGTCAGACGACGAACTACAAAACAGCAATTGGTTGGGCAACGATCACAACTTTTACCGGTTCAGTATTTTCTATCTTTCTAGCAGGAAGCCTGGTAAAAAGCTTTTCGGGAAAAGGGCTAGTTCCAGACGAGATAGCCAATGGTACAGATTTTCATTTGGCAGTCGCCATCGCTGCGGGTTTAACCGTTATTCTTGCTACCTTAACTGGATTTCCTATTTCCACAACTCACGGTCTTACAGGTGCGCTTGTCGGTGCAGGTTTAGTAGCAATTGGTACTCAAGTTAATTTTACAGCATTGCAGAAAACTTTTTTAATGCCTTTGTTGCTGAGTCCCCTGATTGCGATTCTATTAGGAGCTTTAATTTATGCGCTGTCTCGCTACCTGCGAGTTTATTTAGGAATCAAGAAAGAATGGTGTATTTGCGCTGGTCAAATTCAACAGATTATTCCCATTCCCCAGCCCGATGCAACTAACATACTGAAGTGCATCACAACCGCTGATGTCGCGGTCGATTCTCTAGATAAATGCACGCAAAGGTATTTGGGAAATTTCTTACAAATTCCCAGCCAAAAGTTAGTGGATGTTTGCCATTTTATGAGTGCGGGAATCGTCAGTTTTGCCAGAGGATTGAACGATACTCCGAAAATTGTTTCGATCATGTTAGTCGGTCAATCAATATCAGTTCAGTGGGGAAGTTTAGCAGTAGGTTTGGGAATGGCGATCGGCGGTTTGTTGAATGCTAGAAAAGTGGCCGAAACAATGAGCAAAAAGCTTACAGCAATGAATACCGGTCAAGGGCTGGTGGCAAACTTAGTGACGGGATTTTTAGTTATTGCTGCCAGTCGCTATGGACTTCCAGTTTCTACTACCCATGTTTCGGTAGGTTCAATCTTTGGTGTAGGATTGATTTCAAAAAAAGCTAACGTGCGCGTTTTCTATCAGATTCTACTATCATGGATGTTGACCTTGCCAATTGCTGCTGCAATCAGTGGCGGCGCTTACTGGGTGTTGCATCGGTAAGAGAATTAATCGTTAGTCCTAGAAGAGAAAGAGTTCGCAGTTGATTTGGGATTGTCATCAAAGGATAACCCGATCAAATCTAACGGTAAAAACAAGAAACCGCGCCGGGAGTTTTTGAATAAAAATTTAAGGGTAATTTATGGTTAAAAATTCTCCGATCGCGCCACCTGTTGCAGATAAATTGATTGCTGCTGGCTTTCACGCTCTTTCTGACCCCCTGCGGCTTCAGATTTTGGAGTTGCTGCGGGAACAGGAGTTGTGCGTTTGCGAATTGTGCGATCGACTTTCTGTCCCTCAGCCTAAACTCTCTTTCCACCTCAAAACCCTAAAAGAAGCCGGTTTAGTCCGCAGCCGCCAAGAAGGCCGCTGGATTTACTACAGCCTCAATTTAGCTCAGTTTGTCGCCCTCGAACAGTACCTCGCCGAATACCGCCGCTTCTGCCAGATCCTGCCGGCGCGCCCTTGTTCCGACGCGGGTTAACCCATCAACATTTCTTAATCACTCAAATACTGATATGGCTATTTTGATGATTGACATATCAAATTTTATTGATATGATGGGATGGAACAAATTAGTTGAGAGCGATGGATGCAACAGGTCAGAGGTTAGGTTGTGCTCGGCCAGATTGCAGGCGAGAGGCGATCGCCGAATTTCTAGGTACATTTATTTTGGTTTTTGCAGGCACCGGTGCGGTGATGGTTAACAAAACTAGCGCGGGTTCCGTAACTCATTTAGGCATCAGTTTTGTATTTGGTGCAGTAGTAACTGCGATGATTTACGCCCTAGGACACATCAGCGGTGCACACTTTAATCCGGCCGTAACTTTAGGGTTTTGGGCGAGCGGTTTTTTCCCAAAATACAAAGTTTTGCCTTACGTTTTAGGGCAGTGTGCGGGTGCAATCGCAGCTTCTAAAGTGCTGCTAATTACCCTAGGAAAAGTCGCAAATCTCGGTGCAACTATCCCTCTCAATGGTAACTGGTTGCAGTCTCTAATTTTAGAAACTGTTTTGACCTTTATCTTAATGTTTGTTATCCTCGGTTCAGGACTTGATAGACGCGCTCACATCGGCTTTGCCGGGATAGCAATTGGGTTAACTGTAGGGTTAGAAGCTGCATTTATGGGGCCGATTACCGGAGCGAGTATGAATCCGGCACGCTCTCTAGGCCCGGCTTTAGTTGGTGGCATTTGGGAACACCACTGGGTTTACTGGGTTGCTCCTATTTGGGGAGCACAATTAGCAGTCGCAGTTTATCGGGAAATATCTAACGGATTTCGGGATTTTAAGTGAAAGCATTATGGCAAATTTTACGCACAAACCGAGAATTTTGTTCCTATACGGCTCTTTAAGAGAGCGTTCTTATAGTCGCTTGTTGGCGGAAGAATCGGCGAAAATTATTGAGGGCTTCGGCGCCGAAGTTAGGTTTTTTAATCCTCTAGAATTGCCTATTTATGGTAGCGTTCCCGATACGCATCCGAAGGTTCAAGAATTACGGGAATTGAGCCTGTGGTCGGAGGGTCAAGTGTGGTCGAGTCCAGAAATGCACGGCAATATTACCGGCATTATGAAAAATCAAATTGACTGGATTCCTTTAAATATTGGGGCCGTCAGACCGACTCAAGGCCGAACTTTGGCGGTGATGCAAGTTAGCGGCGGTTCGCAGTCTTTTAATGCTGTCAATACTTTGAGAATTTTGGGTCGCTGGATGCGGATGTTTACGATTCCGAATCAGTCTTCGGTTGCTAAGGCTTATCAGGAGTTTAACGATGATGGGACGATGAAGGATTCGCCTTATCGCGATCGCGCGATCGACGTGATGGAGGAACTGTACAAGTTTACCTTACTGTTGCGGGAGCAAACCGACTATTTGACCGATCGCTACAGCGAACGCAAGGAACAAGCCGCTAAAGAGACGATCGCACTAGCAAATCGCGCCCTTGAAACATCTAACTAACAACCACCAACTAACAACTAACAACCAACAAAAACCATGAAAAAAGTAATGTTTGTTTGCAAAAGAAACTCCTGCCGATCGCAAATGGCAGAAGGATTCGCTAAAACCATCGGAGCCGGCAAGATTGGAGTCACCAGTTCCGGGTTAGAATCAAGCAGAGTTCATCCGACAGCAATTCAAGTCATGTCAGAAATCGGCATTGATATCACCGATCAAACATCAAACCCATTAAACGAATTCAATGCAGAAGACTACGATGCAGTAATTTCTCTGTGTGGCTGCGGCGTGAATTTACCCGAAGCGTGGGTATTGCGAGAAGTGTTTGAAGATTGGCAACTCGACGATCCCGACGGACAACCCATCGAAACTTTTCACCGCGTTCGAGATGAAATTAAAGCACGAGTTGAGAAATTAGTGGACTCTCTAAAGTAAGATTAGTGTCAAAATTATAATTCTTGCCTTGTCGGTTTTAACTCAGCTCTTGCAGTATTGTCAATAAGCCTTTTCTGAACAGGCTTTTCGGCCTGTTCCACAACAAAATTCCTCTCCTGTGGAACAGGCCGGAAAGCCTGTTAATCGAGAATGGTGCAAGATGTCAGCTTTAACTGAGTTGTAGTATTGTCAATAAGCCTTTTCTGAACAGGCTTTTCGGCCTGTTCCACAACAAAATTAATCTCCTGTGGAACAGGCCGGAAAGCAGGGTAAACGCATCTAAATTAATTTGACAAATACCTAAATTTGTGCACTACTAAATAACTAAAAAAACCTTCT